>JALHNN010000191.1 GCA_022843505.1 Sulfuritalea sp. | reverse complement strand
GGCTCGAGCCCGGCCACCTGTGCCGCGATCGGCGGCATGGGCAGTCCGGCGATGCGCAAGCGCGGCTACTCGGAGGAACTCGCCACCGGCCTGATCGCCGCCGGCGGTACGCTGGGCATCCTGATCCCGCCCTCGCTGACGCTGATCATCTACGGCATCATCACCGAGCAGTCGATCGGCAAGCTGTTCATCGCCGGCATCATCCCCGGCATCCTGCTGGCGCTGCTGTTCGCCCTCTGGGTGATGTATGCCGCCTCGCGCGAAGTCGCCGCGGCGCGTGCCGGCAAGGCGGCTAGCGAACTGCTCAAGGCCGAGTACTTCACCTGGAAGCAGCGCTGGCAGACGCTGCCACGGCTGCTGCCCTTCGTGGTGCTGATCGCGGTGGTAATGGTGGCGCTCTACGACGGCTGGGGCACGCCCTCGGAAGTCGCCGCCGTCGGCGCCGCCGGCTCGCTGCTGCTGGTGACCGCGATCTACGGTGTCTGGCGCTGGCGCGACATCCGCGAGATCCTGCTCGGCACCGCGCGCGAGTCCTGCATGATCATGATGATCATCGCCATGGCCTTCCTGTTCACCTATGTCATGAGCTACCTGCACGTCACCCAGGCCATGGCGCAGTGGCTGGTGGGGCTGGGCCTGTCGAAGTGGGTTTACCTGTTCTGGGTGAACATCCTGCTGCTGGTACTGGGCTGCTTCCTGCCGCCGGTGGCGATCATCCTGATGGTGACGCCGGTGATCATGCCGGGGATACTCGCCGCCGGCTTCGACCCGATCTGGTTCGGCATCGTGCTCACCATCAACATGGAAATGGGCCTGATCACGCCGCCGGTCGGCCTCAACCTCTTCGTCATCAACGGCATCGCGCCCGACATCAGCTTCCGCCAGATCATGCGCGGCGTGATGCCCTTCATCTGGATCATGGGCGCCTACATCGTGCTGCTGGCGATCTTCCCCGAGATCGTCATGTGGCTGCCGCAGAATGTGAAGTAACGCTGGCCGGTGTTGAAAGTCGGCGCTGGCGGGACGGCCCTCCGATCGGGGAGCCGCCCCTCTTTTGCCGACGCTTGCCTGCCGAGGCATCTCGGAAGCAGTCACCCTTGTTTGATTTAGATTATTTAACTTATCTTTATCTTGTAAATAGACAAAACTTAATATAATCTGGTGCCATGGATCCAGTCAATAACCCCTACGCGCCGGGGGCGGGCACGCCGCCGCCAGAACTGGCGGGGCGCGACGAACTACGTCAAATGGTTCATATCGCGCTTAAAAGAGTGCGGGCCGGCCGGCCCACAAAAAGCATCCTGATGGTGGGATTGCGAGGCGTGGGGAAGACGGTATTGCTGGATCGGCTGCGTGACGATGCCGAGGCAGTGGGAATCCAGACACTCCGCGTCGAAGCACCCGAAAGCCGGTCTCTGCCGGCCATTTTGGCACCGCAGTTGAGGCAGGCGCTGTTGCGGCTGTCCCGCAACGAACTGGCAAAGGAATATGCCCAGCGTGCCCTGCGTGGGCTCGCAGGTTTTGCCAAGGCGCTCAAGATCAAGTACCAGGACATCGAAGTGGGCTTGGACTTCGATCCGGAACCGGGCCTAGCAGACAACGGCGATCTCGAACACGACTTGCAGGCACTACTGGAAGTGACCGGGGATGCGGCGAAGAAAGCTGGCACGGCCTTGGTTATGTTCGTGGATGAGCTTCAATATGTGGCCGAGGAAGAACTGGCGGCTTTGATCACAGCATTGCACCGTACTGCCCAGCGCAGCTTGCCTGTTGTGCTGGTAGGTGCAGGTCTGCCTCAGTTGCCCGGGAAGATGGGTCGGGCCAAGTCTTATGCGGAACGGCTGTTCGATTTTCCCCAGATCGGGCCGCTGCCGCGTGATGCGGCGCGCCTGGCGATCACCAAGCCCGCGCTGGACCAGGCCGTGGTTGTGGAAGAAGATGCGCTCGACCGGATTGTTCAGGAGACGCGCGGTTATCCCTACTTCCTGCAGGAATGGGGCAAGCACGCCTGGGATGCGGCTGACGCGTCGCCGATCACGCTTCAGGATGTCGAGCACGCCACCGCAACTGCGGTTGCCGCATTGGACGAGAGTTTTTTCCGGGTCCGCTTCGACCGCTTGACCCCATTGGAAAAGAAATATTTGCGGGCCATGGCCGAGCTTGGCCCCGGCCCGCACCGCTCTGGCGACATTGCCGAACAGTTGCGCCGCGATGTCACTTCGCTAGGCCCAACCCGGAGCCAGTTGATCGTCAAGGGCATGATCTGGAGTCCCAGCCACGGCGACACGGCATTTACCGTACCGCTGTTCAATGAGTTCATGAAGCGAATAATGCCGGGCGACGACTGGAAACACTGAGCTGGCTTAGCGCCGCCCCGGACGGGCTTGGCTACAATGGGCGCCTTGCGTTTGCCGGCCGCGCCGCCATGAACCAGAACCTCTATACGGTACTTGCCAGCGGATTCCCCCGCGACCCCGCCGCGCCCTGCCTGATCCTGCCGGATGGCCGCGCCTGGACCTACGGCGACATCGAACGCGCCTCGGCGCGCATGGCCGGCATGATCGTCGCGCTGGGCCTGAAGCCGGGCGACCGGGTTGCCGCCCAGGTGGAAAAGACGCCCGAGGCGCTGGTGCTCTACCTCGCCTCCCTGCGCGCCGGCACCGTCTTCCTGCCGCTCAATCCGGCCTACCAGCGCCATGAACTGGAGCATTTCCTCAAGGACGCGACGCCGGGGCTCTTCGTCTGCCGGCCGCAGGTGCGCGCCCTGGCCGACGAGCTGGCGGCCCAGGCCGGCGTTGCCAGCGGGTGCACGGTGCTGGAGCTCGACGATGCCGGGCGCGGTTCGCTGATCGAGGCCGCGACGCCGCATGCGGACGAGTTCGCCACCGTGGCGCGGGAGAAGGATGACCTCGCCGCCATCCTCTACACCTCGGGCACGACCGGGCGCTCGAAGGGGGCGATGCTGTCCCACGGCAACCTCGCGCACAACGCGCGCACCCTGCACGAGTACTGGCATTTCCAGCCCAATGATGTGCTGCTGCACATGCTGCCGACCTTCCACGTGCATGGCCTGTTCGTCGCCTGCCATACCGCGCTGCTGAACGGCTCGGCGATGTTCTTCGAGCCGAAGTTCGATGCCGCGCGCGCTATGGCGCTGCTGCCGGCGTCGACGGTGATGATGGGCGTGCCCACCTACTACGTGCGCCTGCTGCTCGACCCTGGCTTCGGCCGCGACACCTGCCGCCGCATGCGCCTGTTCATCTCCGGCTCGGCGCCGCTGCTGAAGGAAACCTTCGACGAGTTCAAGGCGCGCACGGGACACACCATCCTCGAACGCTACGGCATGACCGAGGGCGGCATGTTCACCTCCAATCCCTACGAGGGCGAGCGGCGCGGCGGCACCGTCGGCTTCCCGCTGCCAGGGACGACGATACGGATAGTCGGCGCCGGCGGTACGGCGGCGAAGACGGGTGAGATCGGCGCCATCCAGGTCAAGGGCGACAACGTCTTCCTCGGCTACTGGGGCATGCCGGAAAAGACCAAAGAGGAATTCACCGCCGACGGTTTCTTCAAGACCGGCGACATGGGCAGCTGGGATGCCGAGTTCTACATCACCATCAGCGGCCGCTCCAAGGACCTGGTGATCACCGGCGGGCTCAACGTCTACCCGAAGGAGATCGAGGAGCTGATCGACGCCCTGCCCGGCGTCGCCGAGTCGGCCGTGGTCGGCCTGCCGCATCCGGATTTCGGCGAGGCGGTGACGGCCGTCGTGGTGCGGCAGAAGAATGCCGAAGGCCGCGCGCTCACCGAGGCCGGCATCATCGCCGCGGTCAAGGACCGGCTGGCCAACTTCAAGGTGCCGAAGTGGGTGTACCTGGTCGACGAGCTGCCGCGCAATGCCATGGGCAAGGTGCAGAAGAACCTGCTGCGCCAGGAATATTCGCCGATGCCGAAGCGCTGAGGCTTCATGCTGAACTTCCTGCCGGGGCCGCTGCTCGGCCTGGTCGCCTTCCTGCTGCTGCTGCTCAACATCCTGCTGTGGGTGCCGCTGCTGCTGGCACTGGCCGTGGTGCGCCTGGTCCTGCCGTTCAAGGCCGTGCGCCTGGCCATCGACCCGGTGCTGGTGCGCATCGCCGAAGCCTGGATCGCGGGCAACAGCGGCTGGATGGTCCTTACCCAGGCCATGGACTGGGATGTGCAGGGCGTCGCCGGGCTGGACCCGCGCGGCTGGTACCTGGTCAACAGCAACCACCAGACCTGGGCCGACATCTTCGTCCTCCAGCACATCTTCAACCGCCGCATCCCGCTGCTAAAGTTCTTCATCAAGGACCAGCTGAAGTGGGTGCCTTTCATGGGCCTGGCCTGGTGGGCGCTGGATTTCCCCTTCATGCGCCGCCACTCCGAGGAGTACCTGAAACTGCATCCGGAGATGCGCGGCAAGGACCAGGAGGCCACCCGCCGCGCCTGCGAGAAGTTCGCCCTGATTCCCACCAGCGTGATGAACTTCCTCGAGGGTACGCGCTTCACGCCGGCCAAGCACGCGAAGCAGAACTCGCCCTACCGCCACCTGCTCAAGCCCAAGGCCGGCGGCATCGCCCTGGCGCTCAATGCCATGGGCGACAAGTTCCGTGCCATCCTCGACGTCACCATCGTCTATCCCGACGGCGCGCCCGGCTTCGCCGATTTCCTCTGCGGCCGCATGCGCCGGGTCATCGTCCGCGTGCAGAGCCTGCCGGTGCCGGAACACCTGATGGGCAGCGACTACGCCGCCGACGCCGCGACGCGCGAGGCCTTTGCCGTCTGGGTGCGCCAGCTCTGGCGCGACAAGGACGCGCAGATCGCGCGCCTGCTGGCGCAAGCGGCGAAGTGATCGCGGGCTAGTCCGGGGCCGCCGGGTCTTCCGGCAACTGATCGGTCCGGAAGCGCCGCCGCCGCGTGCGCTTGTCGGGCGTCGTCAGGCCGCCGCTGACCTGTTCCGGCGTCACGCGCTGGCCGGCGAAGAAATGCATCGCATCGTCGATCTGCTGCGGCGAGAGCAGGTCCAGCATGCTGCGCTTGGCGACCTCGACGCTGCGTCGCTGGCCGAGGATCAGTTTCATCTGCTTTTGCATGTAGCTCAACGACTGTCCCGCCAGCAGCGGATACTCGGCATAGGTGGTGGTCCGGCCTTCGTCGAGGTGGCAGATCTGGCACAGGCGCTGATAGACCTCGCGCCCGCTCGCGGCGCGATCCGGCGCGACTTCCTGGGGCTTGCGCACGTAGGGCTTGGCGGCGTAATGGCGGGCCAGGGCGCGCATGTCCGCGTCATCGAGGTCGCGCGTCATGCCGCGCATGATCGCCGAGGGACGTTTGCCTTCCTTGAAGTCGGTCAGGGTGCCGTGGAGATAGGCTTCGTTCTGGCCGCCGAGCGAGGGTATGTCCTCGCCCAGCGCGACGCCGTCCTGGCCGTGGCAGGAAGCACAAACGGACAGCAGCTCGTTCAGGCGGCCGGCCTCCTGCGCCGCGGCACCGCAGGCGACGGCGAGGAAAAATGCCGGCAGGAAACGCAGGGCCCGGCGACGACGGGAGGCGAAGACGATAGGCACAGCGCGGATGATGCCATTGTTCGCGCCGGGGCGGCGGTGGCGGCGAGGGGCTTTCGCCGCGCGGGGAAATCTGGTTTGATGCAGACTGCCGTCAACGAGCCCGCCCATGGAATCCCACCTCACCGACATCACCCGCGTCATCCAGCTGGCGGTCGCGCCGGTCTTCCTGCTGACGGCGATCGCCACCATGATCAATGCCCTCAACGTGCGCCTCGGCCGCATCGTCGACCGCCGCCGCGTGGTGCAGGAGCGTGCCGAGCGCCAGGCCGCGGCCGGCGCCG
>JALHNN010000190.1 GCA_022843505.1 Sulfuritalea sp. | reverse complement strand
AAGTGGTGATCAGCTTCAGCGCGTCGTGCGGGCATGCGGCGACGCACGCCGGGCTTCCTTCACACATGTCGCACTTGGCGACGCGGCCGGCGGCCTCGTCCAGGGCGATGCCGGCGTAGGCGCAGCCCACGGTGCACAGCAGGCAATCGACGCACTTGCTCGCGTCCCAATCGATGACGCCGGTAGCCAGATTCTTGGCCAAGGCACCCGCCGGACAGACCGTGACGCACTTGGGGTCGCCGCACTGGCGGCAGAGTGCGAGTTCGAAGCCGGTTTCGGCATCGCCGCCGATCTGGATGCGCGAGCGCGCCGTGTCGTCAGCGCCAGCGCTCTGCGTCCCGTTGGGAACCTTTGCCACGGCGCAGGCGCTCATGCAGTCGCCGCAGCCGTCACACCTGGCGGCATCGAAGGAGATCGTGTTGTAGGCACTCATTGGACTACCCTCCCCCTGGCCCCCTGCCCAAGGCAGGGGGTAACGGTGGTTCGCCGCTGCGCGGCTCCGTGGAATGACTGGCGCCCCTTCGGGCGGCCGTGCGGGGCGCTCATGCTTATCTCCAGGTCCGCGACATGATTTCCCGGGCCGTTTTCATCGGCTCGGCGAGGAAACGCTCCTTGACCGGCGCAAGGTCGATGCGGCGCAGGATCAACTGGCT
This sequence comes from Sulfuritalea sp., assembly GCA_022843505.1. Lineage (GTDB taxonomy): Bacteria > Pseudomonadota > Gammaproteobacteria > Burkholderiales > Rhodocyclaceae > Sulfuritalea. The sequence continues at coordinate 5,232 of JALHNN010000190.1, read as the reverse complement.
CATCACGCCGGCATCGAAGAACTCGTTGACGCCGTAGATGCCGGTGAGGCGACCCTCATGGAAGATCGCCTTGAGATAGCGGCCGCTGGCCTCGTCGAAGCGCGTCACCACCTCTCCGCCTTCGGGAACCTTGCTCGACCCGACGGAAATCGCATGGCGACCAAAGAAGTGGTAGGTGTTGACCGGAATCCCCCCGGGGTACTCCTTGATGCCGGGGTCGCCGGCCATGGCCATGCCGGCGATGCGGCCCTGTTCGGCCGCATCGGGCAGGATCGCGTTCATTACTTTGGTATCGGAATAGAAGCTCTTGGCCTGGGCGCAATCGCCGGCGGCAAACACGTTGGGCACGCTGGTCTGCATCTGCTCGCCGACCAGGATGCCACGGTCGCGCTCGACGGCGGCGCCTTCGCCGGAGAGGAAATCCATGTTGGGCCTCACGCCCGTGGCAACCAGCAGCAGGTCGGCTTCCAGCGTCGCACCGCTTTCCAGCGTGATCGTGGCACCCGGGGTGGCAAATGAGGAAGACGGCGCCAGCTTGACCACCCGGCTGCCGGTGAGGATGGTGGCGCCGTTGTCGGTGAAGGCCTTTTCGATCAGCGCCGCGGCCGTGGCGTCGAAATAGCCGTCGGTCAGCTGTTTGGCCATCTCGACGATGGTCACCTTGACCCCTGCCTTGACCAGGTTCTCCGCGGCATGCATGCCGACGAGGCCCGCGCCCATGACCACCGCCTGCTTCGAGGCCTTCATGGCCGCATTCAATTTCGTCGCATCGTCCAGCGTGCGCAGCACGTGGTAGCTGACTTCATCGATTCCGGGAATCGGCGGAATGGCCGGCGAGGCGCCGGTGGCGAGCAGGACCTTTTCGTAGGCAATCTCGCTGCCGTCGGAAAGTTCTACGGCATTGCGCGACGGATGAAGGGCCTTCAGCGCCTTGCCGCGCTTGAAGGTGATGTTCTGCTCGGCGAAGAACTTCTCGTCGCGAAGATGGACGTTGGCGGCGGCCGATCGACCGGAAACCACATAGGGCAGCACGGTCGGCGAGTAGGGCAGGTGCGGATCGCGCGTGACCATGGTCAGGCTGCCATCCGGGTCATGCATGCGGATCGCCGTGAGGGCTTCGAGCGCAGCGTGGCTGCTGCCGACCACGAGATATTTCGTCTGCTCCATGGTCAATCCTTCTCGTTGAGCCAGACCGGCTCGGTGGATGCCGGGCCGCTGAGCAGGGCTTCGGTCTCGTTGATGACGCGATGGAAATGGCCGACGGTGATGTCGGCGCCGGCCAGCCCGCCGATGAAACTCTGCGCCGGTATGTGGCGTCCCAGGCGATACAGCGCGCCCAGCGTCTCCTGGTACATCGGCCCGCAGTTCCAGCGGAAGCCCACGGAGCGATCGACCACGCCCAGCGCCCGGACCTTCTGCAGCGACTTGATCAGCGCCTCGACGGGGAAGGGGCTGAAGGTCTTGATCTTGATCAGGCCGACCTTCTTGCCGGCATCGCGCGCCTCGTCGATGGCGTCCTTGCCGGCGCCGCTCATGCTGCCCAGGGTCATGATCGCGTAGTCGGCGTCCTCCATGCGGTAATCCTCGACCAGCGGCGCATAACTGCGGCCGAAGCACCTGGCCCACTCCTCATGGACTTCGGTGATCACGCGCAGCGAATTCTGCATGCCCTTGCACTGGCCCTTGCGATAGCGGACGAAGGTCGACGGGCCCTTGCCGCCCGAACCGCCGGTCAGCGGATCGACGGCCATCGGCCGCAGGGGATCGAGCGCGACATGCCAATTCACGTCCTTTGCGCCCATGAAGGCATCGACGTCCTCCTGGTTGGGCAGCTCGACGCGCGAGGTGCCGTAGGACAGGTAATTGCCGTCGAGGCAAACGTTGACGGGCAGCATCACGTCATGATGTTCGGCGATCTTGAAGGCCATGATGGTGGTGTCGAGCACTTCCTGCACGGTCTCGCAATACACCTGCACCCAGCCCACCTCGCGCACGGTCATCGCATCCTGGTGGCCGCCCCAGACCGACTGCGGCGTGATGCCGTCGCGCGTGACGATGGACATGACGATGGGCAGGCGCATGCCCGAGGTGCGGAAATAGGGCTCGAACATGAAGGCCAGGCCCGGGCCGCAAGTCGCAGTGTAGGTGCGCGCGCCGGCCAGTGCCCCGCCCTGGAGCACGGACAGCACCGAGTGCTCGCCCTCGGCATCGACGATGTCGGCATCCATCTTGCCGTCGGCGATCAGCTTGGCGACATGCTCGACCAGCGAGGACTGCGGCGTGATCGGATACACGGCGACCATGTCCGGACGGGCCAGTGCCACGCCCAGCGCGGCGGCTTCGTTGCCTTCGACCAGCATGACCTTCTGCTTTCTGGCGGCAGGTTTGTCGAGCGTTGCGGTGCTCATGCGGAACCCCCTGACTGTATCTGCAGGAGCCAGCTTGCTGGCGAATGAACGCCGGATTCGCGAGCAAGCTCGCTCCTGCAGGGAATCCAACGGTCAATCGGTCCGTGAAAGTCGGCGCTGGCGGGACGGCAATTTTTCATCACGCGGCCTCCGGAATCATGGTGATCGCGCGCTGCGGGCACTCGTTGGCGCAGATGCCGCAGCCCTTGCAGGTCTTGAGGTTGAAATCGAACCAGGCGGGCTTTTCCTCGACGCATTGCACCGGGCAGTAAAGCCAGCACACGGCGCACTTCACGCACTTGTCGCGGTTCACCACCGGCCGCATGCTGCGCCAGTCGCCGGGCAGCATCGGGCTCATCACCGTGGCCACGGGACTGAGGTCGTCGGGCACCTCGGCCTTGACCAGGTCGAACATTGGATAGCTCTTGTGCCTCATGCCACGGCCCTTTGCGGAATGCTGTATACCACGGTTTCCTCGTAGCCGCGCTCCAGCGCGGCGAGGTTCTGCCTGAGCCCCGCGTCGCGGAAATCCGAATCCTCGAGCGATCGTTTGAGCGCCGCCAGCGAGACGATTCCGGTGGTCTTGGCGAAGGCGCCCAGCATCAGGGTATTGGTGATCGGCTTTTTGAATATCTCCAGCGCAATGCTGATCGCGTCGCACAGCCCGACCTTGCTTACCGCCTCCGACAGGACCACTTCATCGATCGGCCGGTTGCTGGCCTGCACCAGGGTGCCGCCGGGCTTGAGCCCGGCGAAGATATCCACCGATCGCGTCAGCGTCGGATCGACGCAGATCAGGCAGTCCGGCGTATAGATGTTGGTCAGCTGGCGGATCGGCCGGTCGCTGCAGCGCAGGAAGGAGACCACCGGCGCGCCGCGCCGCTCGAAGCCGAAGGCGGGGATGGACACGGCGTACTTGCCCTCTTCGAGCAGGGCCGCCGCCAGCATCGCCGCGGCCGTCACCGCGCCCTGCCCGCCTCGTCCGTGAAAGCGCACTTCGTACATCGCATCTCCTCCTAAGCGGCGGAACTTCCTGGTTCCGCCTGTAATATTTCGGGCCCTTGCTAGCGGCTGCCGGACATCGCCTTCCAACCCGGCTGGACCGCGGGACCGGACGGCCCGCGTCCGCGCACCGGCAGGTGTTCGACCGCCAGACCCTGGGTGTACGCCGCGCGCCGCACCAGGGTGTACTTCAGGAGCCAGCCACTGGCCACGACCAGCATACCCGCCAGCAGCCCGGCCAGCGAGCGTCCCGGCAGCCCAGCCAGCATCACCACGATCGCGACCGCCGGCAGGACGGAACCGTAGGTCTGGAAGCGCGGGCCCAGGGCATCGAGTACCTCCAGCGCCGCAGCCGGTGCCCGGGTCGCCGTGAGCCCGACCAGATAACGCCGCCAGCACCAGGCGCGCAGCGCGATCAGCGCCAGCAGCAGCAACAGCAGGCTGTTGCCCGGCCCGCTGCCGAAGGCGACGGCAATGGCAGCAAGAAGGCCTGCGCCCTCGGCCAGGCCCGTGGCCACCAGCAGCGGCACGCTGGCCGGATGGCGCCAGGCGGGGATGCCCTTGTTCGCCCCCAGGATGCGTGCCTGGCTGTAGAGGAAGGCCAGTCCACAGGTGCCGGCGACCATCGTCAGGACCACCGAGCCGGTGACGACAGCCAGCGCGCCGCAGGCAAACACGGCGAGTGCGGCGACGGCTTCCCGCGTCATCCAGGAGGTAGCGAAATGCCGATAGACGTTCATGGCGCGCCAGGGGCGGCCGATCTCGAACCAGACGCAGGTCAGGCCGCCGCCGATCAGCGCCAGGCCGAGGAGCATGGCAACCCGCGTCGCGAAGGCGTCGAGCCCAAAGAACGCCGCCGCCAGCAGCAGGCCGCCGCCGGCGCCGCCGCAGATGAAGTTGGCCGCGGCGCGCCAGTCCCAGTTGCGCTGCTGTCGTGGCGCGGCAAGCTCGACCGCACGCAGCTTGATTGGTTTCATGACTTGTCCCATACGTAGTACACGCCCGGCGCCGTGCCAAGTTCTTCGTGCATGCGGAAATGCTGCGTCTCGGCCAGCAGGCGACTGACGCCGCTGTCCGGATCCTCGATGTTGCCGAACGCCATGGCGCCGGAGATGCAGGAATTGACGCAGGCCGGCGTGACTTCGGGATCGACCCCGGGCGTCAGTCCGCTGCGCTCGGCATGGTCGATGCGGTCCTTGCAGAAGGTACATTTCATCGAGACGCCGACCCGGGCCGGATCGAAGCGCTTGGCTTCAGAGGCCATCGGCGCCTCGCCGTAGGCGTAGCGCGGCTCATGGACGATGGAGCGCGCGTCGTAGGGACAGGCCATGACGCAGTTGGCGCAGCCGATGCACAGGTCGTAATCGATCGCCACCAGGCCGTCGGCGCGCTTGGTCGTGGCCCGCGTCGGGCAAACGTGTTCGCAGGGCGGGTCGCCGCAATGCATGCAGGCGACGGGCAGGAAGGTGCGCCGGACGTCGGGAAACTCGCCGCTTTCGATGTCGAGCACCCGCCGCCACTGTATGCCCGGCGGCGTCGCGTTGGCCCCCTTGCAGGCCGCGGTGCAGGTCTGGCAACCCACGCAGCGACGCAGGTCGATGGTCATCACATACCTGGTCATTGCATCGCCTCCATCTTGCGCACGGCCACCCGCACGATGTCCGCCCCCGAACCGGTGGCATCGGTGAGGTCCAGCGACATCGGTGCGATGGTGTTGAGGCTGGGCGCCTCCATGGTCTTGGCGAAAGGCGTGGCCCAATGGTCGAACTGGCCGATGATGACCAGCGTGTCCGGCCGCACGCCCTGCACCAGCGCCGCCTTG
>JALHNN010000189.1:2145-5919 GCA_022843505.1 Sulfuritalea sp. | reverse complement strand
CGCACCGGGCGCTGGCCCTGCTGCGCGGGCGCTACGAAGACATCCTGCGCCTAGCGCTGAAGACCGAGTCCGAGCTGCGCGACCCGCCCGAAGCCTCGCCCTGCATCGGCATGGTGACGGCGCACTGCGGCATCCGCGACCAGGGTCGCGCGGCCGACAAATGGCTGCTGGAAACCGCGCGCTGGGCCTGGTTGGTGAAGCTTTCGCTGCACCTCGAGACCGAGCTCATGAACCAGTTGCGCGAGCGCGCCGAGGAAGAGGCAATCCGCGTCTTTGCCCGCAACCTGCGCGACCTGCTGCTGGCCGCACCCGCCGGGCCGCACACGGTAATCGGCCTCGATCCCGGCATCCGCACCGGCGTGAAGGTGGCGGTGGTCGATGCCACCGGCAAGCTGGTCGACACCGCCACGCTCTATCCGCACGAGCCGCGCCGCGACTGGGAAGGCTCGCTCGCCGCGCTGCGCCACCTGGCGCAGAAGCACGGTGCCGGGCTGATCGCCATCGGCAATGGTACGGCCAGCCGCGAGACCGACAAGCTGGCCGGCGAACTGATGAGCCGCCACCCCGAACTCAAGCTGCGCAAGATCACGGTCTCGGAAGCCGGCGCCTCGGTGTATTCGGCCTCCGAACTCGCGGCGCGGGAGTTTCCCGACCTCGACGTCAGCTTGCGCGGCGCGGTCTCCATCGCCCGCCGCCTGCAGGATCCGCTGGCCGAGCTGGTGAAGATCGAGCCCAAGGCCATCGGCGTCGGCCAGTACCAGCACGACCTCAACCAGTCGCGACTGGCGCGGGCGCTGGATGCCGTGATCGAGGACTGCGTGAATTCCGTGGGTGTGGACGTCAATACCGCCAGCGCCGCGCTGCTCAAGCGCATCGCCGGCCTCAACACCACGCTGGCCGCCAACATCGTCGCCTGGCGCGACAAGCACGGCGCCTTCGCCTCGCGCGCCCAACTGAAGGACGTGCCGCGCCTGGGCGAGAAGGCCTTCGAGCAGGCGGCCGGCTTCCTGCGCATTGCCAAGGGCGAAAACCCGCTGGACGCCTCGGCGGTGCACCCCGAGGCCTACCCGGTGGTCGAACGTATCCTCGGCGACATCAAGACCGGCGTGCGTGAGTTGATCGGCGACCTGAAGCGCCTGCGCAGCCTCGACCCGCGCAAATACACCGACGAGCGCTTCGGCCTGCCAACGGTGCAGGACATCCTCCAGGAACTGGAGAAACCCGGCCGCGATCCGCGCCCCGAGTTCAAGACGGCCTCATTCCGCGACGGTGTGGAGGACCTCAAGGACCTCGAGCCCGGCATGCAGCTCGAAGGCGTGGTGACCAACGTCACCAACTTCGGCGCCTTCGTCGATATCGGTGTGCATCAGGACGGACTGGTGCACATTTCGGCGCTGTCCGAGCGCTTCGTGCGCGACCCGCACCAGGTGGTGAAGGCCGGCGACGTGGTCAAGGTCAAGGTGCTGGAGGTCGATGTACCGCGCAAGCGCATCGCCCTGACCATGCGCCTGGCGGACGAGGTGAAGAAGGCGGAAGTGAAAGTCGGCGCCGGTCGCACGGCGAACCCGGCGCCCCGCGGACGGGTGCCCTCCGAGCGCCAGCCCGCCGCGGCCTCGGGTGCCATGGCGGCGGCCTTCGCCAAACTCAAGCGCTGAGCGGGACCTCGCTGGCGCCGTCGGGCGCCATGCGGTAACCGTTGCGCGTGCTGTCCTTGACGGCATACAGCGCCTTGTCGGCGCTGCGCTGCAAGGCGTCGCTGTCGCGCCCATGCTCGGGAAACAGCGCGATGCCGATGCTGCAGGAGACATGGGCCGTGCCCGCCTGGAGGACGAAGGGCCGCGCCATGTCGGCAACGATGCGCTCGGCGACTTCCTCGACTTCGCGCCGCGAATCGACCTCGCTCAGGATCGCGGCAAACTCGTCGCCGCCCAGGCGCGCCACGGTGTCCGCGGCGCGCACCCCGAGCTGCAGCCGGCGCGCGGTTTCGACCAGCAGTTCGTCGCCGGCAGCGTGCCCCAGCCTGTCATTCACCGGCTTGAAGGCGTCGAGGTCGATGAAGCACAGCGCAAAGCCGCGACCATGGCGCTGGCCCTGGTTGATGGCGACGCGCAGGCGGTCGGCGAACAGCGCGCGATTGGGCAGGTCGGTCAGCGGGTCGTGATAAGCGCGATGGCGCAGCTCCGCTTCGAGTTCCTTGCTGTGCGTGATGTCGGTGAGCGTCGCCACGTAGCGCACCGACTGTCCGGCATGGACCACCCGCGCCAAGGACAGCCAGACGACGAAGACTTCGCCGTTCTTGCGCCGGTTCCAGACCTCGCCCTGCCAGCCGTTGTGCAGCCGCACGCCCTGCCACATCGCGGAATAGAACTCCGGCGGATGGCGCCCGGACTTGAGGATGGACACCGGACGCCCGAGCACCTCGTCGACCGTATAGCCGGTCATGGCGGAAAACGCCGGATTGACCTCGACGAAGTTGCCCTCTTCGTCGGTGACGATGATCGCCTCGCCGGCATTCTGGAACACGGCAGCGGCGAGTTCGCGGTCGGCCAGCTGCCTGCCGAGCTCCTCGTTCGCCAGCGACAGGTCGCGGGTGCGATCGACGATCACCTGTTCCTGCTCCGCGGCCAGCGCCTCGAGCGCCGCAACGTGGCTGCGGTTGCGCATGAACAGCAGGTGCAGCAGGGCGGCGGCGATGGCCAGGGTCAGCAGATGCACGGCGCCGGAGCGTATGCGGTCGCCATCGCGGATGGCCAGCAGGTGCGCCGCCGGCATGGTGACCGAAAGCCCGCCGCGAATCTGGCCCAGGGCGTAGCCCTGCTTCTCGTGGCACTGCAGGCAGGCCTGCTTGATCCGCAGCGGCGCCATGTAGCGATGCACCGGCGTCTCGCCGGAAACCAGCTCGGTGATCTCGTCCGCCCCGTCCTCGAAGCGCTTCAGGGCCGCGGCTTCCCAGGCATCCGCGACGTTTTCGGGCCGGATCGGCTTGAGGCTGGTGAGATGGAGCTTTATGCCCTCGGCCTGTTGGGCGAGTTCGGCGATCTGCCGCGTCATGTAGGCCGGGTTGACCATGGTCAGCGCGCGACCGTCGTCGCTGCGCAGATCGCGCCGCGGATGCTCGAGGTAGGGATTGGGCTGAGTGGTCGGCGTCACCGGGACATAGACCCCGCCGTGGCCGGCGTTCCACTCGCGGGCCAGGGCGACCAGACGGAACAGCGCGGCGCCGCGTTCGCGCGCCACCGAGGCCATCACGGCGTCGGCCTGCTTCCAGTCGAGAGCGAAGGAACCGCACACCCCCACGGCAACGACGACGAAAAGCACCACCGGCCTGGTCCAGAACCATGCCAGGCCGCCTTGCATCGAATGCCGGTTGGCTGGCGCGCGCATGGCCCATTATGCACCCGCCCGGCCGCGGATTCAGCACGGCGGCCGGGCCCGGCCGCCGCCGGATTCAGCCGCGCAGGCGCGCGACCAGGGCCTTGGCGTACTGCTCCGTGCTGGCCGAGCCGCCGAGGTCGCCGGTGCGGACGTTGTCCTTGTTCAGCACGTCGCTGATGGTCTGGCGCAGGCGCTCTGCGAGGTCCGTGCGCTTGACGTGGTCGAGCATCATGGCCGAGGCCAGCAAGAGCGCCGTCGGGTTGGCGATGCCCTTGCCGGCGATGTCCGGCGCCGACCCGTGCACGGCTTCGAAGATCGCCGCGTGCTCGCCGATGTTGGCACCCGGGGTCATGCCCAGGCCGCCGACCAGGCCGGAGATTTCGTCAGAGAGGATGTCGC
>JALHNN010000189.1:0-2135 GCA_022843505.1 Sulfuritalea sp. | reverse complement strand
GGATTCATCACCAGCTTCATGGCGCAGGCGTCGATGATGACGTCGTTGAACTCGAACTTGCCGGCGTAGTGCTCCTTGTACATCTGCTGCGCGGTCTCGAGGAAGATGCCGGTCAGCGCCTTCATGATGTTGGCCTTGTGCACCACGGTGACCTTCTTGCGGCCGTTGGCCACGGCGTAGTCGAAGGCGAACTTGATGATGTTCTTCGAGCCCTGACGGGTGTTCACGCCGGTGGCGATGGCCACGGCATGGGGATCGTTGTCGATCGGGATGTAGTGCTCGTAGCCCATGTAGAGGCCTTCGTTGTTCTCGCGGCAGAGCACCAGGTCGATGTTCTCGAAGCGCCCGCCGGGCACCAGGGTCTTGGCCGGGCGCAGGTTGGCGTAGAGCTTGTACTTTTCGCGCAGGCGCACGTTGGAGGAACGATAGCCGCCGCCCGAGGGCGTCTCGAGCGGGCCCTTGAGCGCCAGCCGGGTGCGGTCGATCGAGTCCAGCGTGGCCTGCGGCAGCGGATCGCCGGCGGCCTTGACCCCGGCCAGGCCGGCGATCTGGTTATCCCACTCGAAGGGCGCGCCGAGCGCATCCAGCACCGACAGGGCGGCATCGGTGATCTCCGGGCCGATGCCGTCGCCGGGGATCAGGGTGGCTGGGATCTTGGTCTGCGCTGCGCTCATTTCGTTCTCCGCTTCTGGCTGGGGCGGCGTGGTACGCCGCCGGTGGATGGATGGCGGCCGGCGGGGTTGCCGGCGCGGCGCGAATTATACGCAGACCTAATCGCCTCATATGTGCTGTATATCGTCCGACAACCGGCGCTATGATTGCGCCATCGTCCTTGCCGGTGGCTCGCGATGTTCCAGACGGTTGCCGTTCCGCTGTGGGCCTTGCTGATCCTCGCCGCGCTGGCCGGCTGGGCCGTGCTGGTGATGCTGCTGGTGCCCGGCATGCGCTGGTTCTTCCGCCGCCGCATCCGCCTCGTGATGCGCCAGATCGGCGGCCGGCTCAGCGTCGACCTGCCCTCCTTCAAGCTGACCCGGCGCCAGGTGCTCATCGATCGCCTGTTCCACGACCCGAAAGTACAGGCGGCGGCGACGGAACATGCCACCGCGCACAAGGAGCGGCTGGGCGATGTCTGGCGCCGCATCGACAACTACGCCCGCGAAATCGTCCCGTCGTTCAATGCCTACATCTACTACCGCGTCGGCTATGCCCTGGCGCGAGGCGCCGCGCGCGCCCTGTACCGGGTGCGCGTCGGTTTCGTCGACGAGGACAGCCTGGCGCGGATCGACCGCAAGTCCACCATCGTCTTCGTCATGAACCACCGCAGCAACATGGACTACATCCTGGTGGCCTTCCTCGCCGCCGAGCGCGCCGCACTGTCCTTCGCGGTCGGCGAATGGGCGCGCATCTGGCCGCTGCAGCAGTTGATCAAGGCCATGGGCGCCTTCTTCGTGCGGCGCAATTCGGGCGACCCGCTCTACCGCACGGTGCTGCAGCGCTACGTGCAGATGGCCTCGGAAGCCGGCGTTACCCAGGCGATGTTCCCGGAGGGCGGGCTGACCCTGGACGGCCGGTTGCGCACGCCCAAATTCGGCCTGCTCGACTACATGCTGAAGACCTTCGACGAGCGTCCGGACGGACATCGCCGCGACCTGGTATTCATCCCGGTCGGGCTCAACTACGACCGCGTGCTGGAGGACCGCAGCCAGTTGCTGAAGCTGCACCACGACACGCCGCGGCCCGGAAAACTGGCCGCGGCGACGACCACGCTCGGTTTTCTCGTCCGCAATGCCTGGCTGATGGCGGCCGGCGGCTGGCACCGCTTCGGTTATGCCTGCGTCAATTTCGGCACACCGCTGTCGATGCGCGCCTGGGCGGGCGAGCGCGGCCTGCACTTCCCGGCGCTGGACGACGCCGCCCGCAAGGCCGAGGTGGGCCGCATCGCGCAGCGCCTGATGGCCGACATCGGCGCCGTGATCCCCGTGCTGCCGGTGCCGCTGGTCGCCGACGTCCTGATGCGCGATCCCGGGCAGGCGCTGAGCGAACTCGAACTCAAGGCCGCCGCCCACCGCCGCATGCGCGAGCTGGAAGCCTGCGGCGCCAAGCTCTACATCCCGCGCCACGACCACGACTACGCC
>JALHNN010000188.1:1076-5961 GCA_022843505.1 Sulfuritalea sp. | reverse complement strand
GGCGATGGCTTACGCGCCGGAGCCCGATCTGTTCATTCGCACCGGCGGCGAGCAGCGCATCAGCAATTTCCTCCTCTGGCAACTGGCTTACAGCGAACTGTACTTCACCGAGACGCTCTGGCCGGATTTCGACGATGCGGCCCTCGCGGCGGCGATTTCGTCGTATCGGCGGCGCGAGCGGCGCTTCGGGCGCACCAGCGAACAACTGATCGAATCCGCCGTGTCGCCAGCGCCGACTTTCGCAATGCCGGCCACCGGCCGCGATGCTTAAGACGCGGGTCATTACCGCGCTGCTGCTGGTCGTCGCGCTCGCGCTGGTCCTTTTCGTCTTGCCGCCGATCGCGGCCACGCTGACCTTCGCCCTCATCGTCGCGCTGGCCGCCTGGGAATGGGCGGGACTGATGAAGCAGGATTCGGCCACCCGCTATGTGTATGCCCTGGCGATGCTGCTGGCCTGCTGGCAGTTTGCCGGTGCGGCGCAGGCCCTGGTGCCGCTGCTGTTGTGGCTGGCGACGGGATTCTGGCTGCTGGTGGTGCCGCTCTGGTTCCGCTACAAGTGGACGCTGGGCGGCAACGACATGGGCGGCTATCTGCTCGGCGCCCTGGTGATCCTGCCCACCTGGGCGGCAATGACGGCGCTGCATGCCGTCGATACCTGGCTGATGCTGGCGGTGATGGGCCTGGTCTGGGTTGCCGATATCGCCGCCTATTTTGCCGGGCGGGCCTTCGGCCGGCACAAGCTGGCGCCTGCGATCAGTCCGGGCAAAACCTGGGAAGGCGTGGCCGGCGCGGTGGCCGGCGTCCTGATTTACGGCGGTGTCGTGCTCGGCTTCAGTCCCCTGGCGGGCAAGCTTCCCGTGCCCGCGCCGGTATTGATAGGCTTGCTGGTGTTGCTCACGGCGGTCAGCGTCATGGGTGACCTTTTCGAGTCGCTGCTCAAGCGCCAGGCCGGCATCAAGGACAGCAGCCAGTTGCTGCCGGGGCACGGCGGCGTGCTGGACCGCATCGACGCGCTGACCTCGACCCTGCCCGTGGCAGCCCTGATCATGCATCTGCTGCAGCCATGAAGCTCACGGTTCTCGGTGCCACCGGATCGATCGGCGTCAGCACGCTGGACGTGGTCGCGCGCCATCCCGATCGCTTCGAAGTCCTGGCCCTCACCGGCCACAGTCGGGTCGAGGTGCTTGCCGACCAATGCCGACGCTTCCGTCCGGCCCATGCCGTGGTCGGCGGGCCCAGGGAAGCGCAGCGCCTGGTCGAACTGCTCGGTACGGAATCCGCCACGGAGGTGTTGCACGGTCAGGACGCGCTGTGCGCGGTGGCGACATTGCCCGAGGCCGACGCCGTGATGGCGGCGATCGTCGGCGCCGCCGGCCTGCCGCCGACCCTGGCTGCCGCCCGGGCCGGGAAGCGCGTGCTGCTCGCCAACAAGGAGGCGCTGGTGATGGCCGGCGCCGTGTTCATGGCGGAGGTTCATCGCGCCGGGGCGCTGCTGCTGCCGATCGACAGCGAGCACAATGCCGTGTTCCAGTCGATGCCCCATGGTTATGCCGGCAACATGGCTCGGGGCGGAGTGCGGCGCGTCCTGCTGACGGCCTCCGGCGGCCCTTTCCGCAGCACTCCGGCGGAAGCCCTGGCGGCGGTGACCCCGGAGCAGGCGGTGGCCCATCCGAACTGGTCGATGGGACGCAAGATATCGGTCGATTCGGCAACCATGATGAACAAGGGGCTGGAGGTGATCGAGGCGCACTGGCTGTTCAACGCGTCTGCCGATCGCATCGAGGTGGTCATCCACCCCCAGAGCGTGATCCATTCGCTGGTCGATTATGCCGACGGCTCGGTTCTCGCCCAGCTCGGAAATCCGGACATGCGCACGCCGATCGCGCATGCTCTGGCCTGGCCTGAGCGCATCGATTCCGGCGTCGCTCCGCTCGATCTCTTTGCGGTCGGTCAGCTCAATTTCGAGCGCCCGGATCCGGTGCGGTTTCCCTGCCTGGAACTGGCCTATCGGGCGCTGCGCGCAGAAGGCAATGCCGCCGCCGTGCTGAATGCGGCCAACGAAGTTGCGGTTGGGGCTTTTCTCGATCGTGAGCTGCCCTTCCTCGGCATCGCCGAGGTGATCGCGGCGACGCTGGATGCGGTGCCGAGGGCGGAATTGACCGACCTCGATTCCGTGCTCGAAGCGGATCGCCAGGCGCGGGCGGCGGCCGGGAAGATACTTTCCCGCCGCAACGGACGATGAATCCCCAGCTCTGGGCCTGGTACGGCGGGGCATTCATCATTGCCCTGGCCGTTCTGGTGGTGGTGCATGAACTCGGCCACTACCTCGCCGCACGTGCCTGCAACGTCAAGGTCCTGCGCTTCGCCTTCGGTTTCGGCAAGGTGCTGTGGATGCGCCGCGCCGGCCGGGACGGCACCGAGTGGGCGATTTCCGCCTTTCCCCTCGGCGGCTACGTCAAGATGCTGGACGAGCGCGAGGGCGAGGTTGCCGCGGCGGACCTGCCCCGCGCCTTCAACCGCCAGACCGTCGGGCGCCGCGCCTTCATCGTCGCCGCCGGTCCGATCGCCAATTTCCTGCTGGCGATAGCGCTTTACTGGGCCGTCTTCATGCACGGCGTGACCGAGCTCAAGCCGCGTCTCGGGCAACCCCCGGCCGGCAGCCCGGCGGCGATCGCCGGCGTCGTCGAGGGCGCGACGGTGCGCAGCGTGAACGGCACGCCGATCCGGACCTGGCAGGACTTGCGCTGGGAAGTGATGCGCCGGGCGCTGGACAAGGAGACCGTGCAACTGGAGACGATCAATCCACGGCGCGAAATCGAGTCTGTCCGCATCGCTAGCGAGCGCTATGAACTCGAAGAGCTGGAAAAGGATCCCCTGCGTCAGCTCGGCCTCGTACTCTTCCGTCCGCGCCTGCCCGCCGTGGTGGGCAGCGTGCAGCCGGGCTCGGTCGCCGAGGCTGCGGGAATCCGCCCCGGCGACCGGGTGCGGGCAATCGACGGCAAGCCGATCGCCGAGTGGTCGGAACTCGCATCGATGGCGCGCGAGGCGCCGGGGCGCGAACTGCAACTCGAGATCGAGCGCGAGGGCGGACGGATTTCGATCTCCGTGGTGCCGCGTCCGTTCGAGGAGGGCGGGCGCAAGCTGGGCCGTCTGGGTCTGCTGGTCAGGGACGGGCAGGGCGAGGAGTTCGAGATGACGACCATCGTGAGTTATGGCCCGCTCGACTCGGCCCGGCGTTCCCTGGTGCAGACCTGGGATACCTCGGTCCTCAGCCTGCGCATGATGGGGCGCATGCTGACCGGCGAGCTGTCGTGGAAAAACCTTTCCGGACCAGTGACCATAGCGGACTATGCCGGGCAGTCGGCGCGCCTCGGGCCGAGCCATTACCTGCGCTTTCTGGCGCTCATCAGCATCAGTCTCGGGGTGCTGAATCTGCTGCCGATACCAGTTCTGGACGGAGGGCATTTGATGTATTATCTCGTCGAGTTTTTCAAGGGGGGGCCGGTATCGGAAAGGGCCCTGGAAATTGGCCAACAGATCGGTTTTGCCTTGCTGGCGCTGCTGATGGCTTTTGCCTTCTACAACGATATCAACCGCCTTGTTTCAGGCTAGGTTCCGCCTTACCAGATGAAGAAGACACTGCTTGCCGGACTGGTCCTCGCGTTGCTGGCTCGCGCCGCCATGGCCTTCGAGCCATTCCCGATCAAGGATATCCGGGTCGAGGGCATCCAGCGCACCGAGGCGGGTACCGTGTTCTCCTACCTGCCGGTGAAGGTTGGCGACACGATGACGGATGAGAAGGCGGCGGCGGCAATCAAGGCCTTGTTCGCGACCGGATTCTTCAAGGATGTGCGCCTCGAGATTGATGGTCAGGTACTGGTCGTGATCCTCGACGAGCGCCCGGCGATCGCTTCGCTGGAGTTTACGGGACTCAAGGTGTTCAAGCCCGAGGATCTGCGGAAATCCCTGCGGGAAGTCGGTCTCGCCGAATCGCGCATTTTCGACCGCGCGCTGGTCGAGCGTGCAGAGCAGGAACTGAAGCGCCAGTACCTGTCGCAGGGGCATTATGCGGTCGAGGTCACCACGACGGTCACTCCGCTGGAGCGGAATCGGGTGGGCGTGAATTTTTCCGTGGTCGAGGGCGATATCGCCAAAATCAAGCAGATCAACATCATCGGCGCCAACGCGATCGCCGAGTCCGACCTGCTCGATCTGATGGTATTGCGCACTCCCGGCTGGCTGACCTGGTACACCAAGAACGACCAGTACTCGAAGCAGAAGCTTTCCGGCGACCTCGAAACCCTGCGTTCCTTCTACCTGGATCGCGGCTACCTCGAGTTCACCATCGAATCCACGCAGGTATCGATCTCGCCGGACAAGCAGGACATTTACATCACGGTCAATATCAACGAAGGCGAGAAGTACACGATTTCATCGGTCAAGCTTGCCGGGCAGCTTCTGCTGCCGGAGGACGAACTGACCAAGCTGGTGCAGGTCAAGCCGGGCGAGGTGTTTTCGCGCGAACGCATGACCGAAACCACCAAGGCCATCAGCGAGCGCCTGGGCAACGAGGGGTACGCCTTTGCCAACGTGAATGCCGCCCCGGAAATCGACAAGGCCGCGCGCCATGTGGCGTTTACCATCTATGTCGATCCCGGTCGCCGGGTCTATGTTCGGCGCATCAATGTCCTCGGCAACACGCGAACCCGCGACGAGGTGATACGGCGCGAATTGCGTCAGACGGAGTCGGCGTGGTACGACGGCGAAAAGATCAACCGGTCGCGCGCCAGGGTCGACAAGCTGGGCTATTTCGACGAGGTTACGGTCGAGACGCCCCCGGTCGCCGGCACCACCGACCAGGTGGACATGGAACTCAAGGTCAAGG
>JALHNN010000188.1:0-1066 GCA_022843505.1 Sulfuritalea sp. | reverse complement strand
AGGAAAAGCCAACCGGAAACATCATGCTCGGTGCCGGCTTTTCCAGCGCCGAGAAATTTACCGCGTCCGGTTCGGTGCAGCAGCAGAACCTGTTTGGTAGCGGCAAACATGTCGGCTTCCAGATCAGTACCAGCAAGTCGAACAAGGTTTATTCGCTTTCGCATACCGATCCCTACTTCACGATCGACGGCGTCAGCCAGGGGTTCGACATCTATTCGCGCAATACCGATACCAGTTCACTCGCGGTCGGCAGCTTCGGCTCCGACTCCTTCGGCGGCGGCGTGCGCTGGGGTCTGCCCATCGCAGAAGACGATTACGTCACCGTTGGCCTCTCGGCGGACCGCACCAAGCTCAAGCTGGACTCGAGCAGTCCGGGCAGGTACCGGGATTACGTCAGCCGTTTTGGCGACCGGAGCAATACCGTGCTGGCGGCACTCGGTTGGCAGAAGGATGACCGCGACAGCCTGCTGATGACGACCAAGGGCGTTTATCGACGCGCCATGCTCGAGGTTTCGCTGCCCGGAAGCACGGCAACCTATTCGAAGGTGACCTACCAGCACCAGCATTTCACGCCGCTCAGCCGTGACGTCACCCTGGCCCTGAACGGTGAAATCGGATTGGCTCAGGCCTACGGCAACAAGGATCTTCCCTTCTTCAAGAATTTCTATGCAGGTGGCATCGGCTCGGTGCGCGGCTTCGAGTCCGGCTCGCTCGGCCCGCGCGATCCGGCGACCGCCGAAGGTCTCGGCGGCAACAAGCGTTTGATCGCCAATGCGGAATTGCTGTTCCCTGTGCCGGGGATGGGGCGCGACAAGTCGATGCGCCTGTCCGGGTTCGTCGATGCCGGTAACGTCTGGGGCTACGACTCCAAGTTCAGCCTCGGTAGCATGCGCTACAGTGCGGGGCTCGCCCTGGCCTGGAATTCGCCGATGGGCCCGCTCAAGTTCTCCTATGCCAACCCATTCAACAAGAAGGCCGACGACAAGACGCAACGCCTTCAGTTCCAGATGGGTTCGGTGTTCTGATTACTCGCCAAGTGAGAAAGTCATGCTGAAGAAATTCCTTT
>JALHNN010000187.1 GCA_022843505.1 Sulfuritalea sp. | reverse complement strand
GCACTATCTGGAGAACTTCGTCCAGGCCGTGTTCGACACCATCCTGGAAAATGCGGTGGTTCCCGCCGGCGCCACGCTGACGCTGGGCGGCGACGGCCGATACCTCAACCGCGAGGCGATCCAGGTCATCCTGCGCATGGCCGCGGCCAACGGCTTCGGCCGTGTGCTGGTGGGGCAGGGGGGAATACTCTCGACGCCCGCCGCCTCCTGCGTGATCCGCAAGTACGCCACCTTCGGCGGCCTGATCCTCTCCGCCAGCCACAACCCGGGCGGCCCCGAGGGCGACTTCGGCATCAAGTACAACACCGCCAACGGCGGCCCGGCGCCGGAGAAGATCACCGACGCCATCTACGCCCGCAGCAAGGCGCTGGCGAGCTACCGCATCCTCGATGCCGCCGACATCGACCTCGACCGCCGCGGCGTGCAGTCGGTTGGCGACATGGTCGTCGAGGTCATCGATCCGGTCGTCGACTATGCCGATCTGATGGAATCGCTGTTCGACTTCGCCGCGATCCGCGAACTGATTGCCGGCGGTTTCGAGCTCTGCTTCGACGCCATGCATGCGGTCACCGGCCCGTATGCGAAGGAGATCCTCGAAGCCCGCCTGGGCGCCCCGGCCGGCACGGTGATCAATGGCGCGCCGCTGGAGGACTTCGGCGGCGGCCATCCCGATCCCAACCTGACCTATGCTCACGAGCTGGTCGAGGTCATGTACGACATCGATGCGCCGGACTTCGGCGCCGCCTCCGACGGCGACGGCGACCGCAACGTGGTGCTCGGGCGCGGCTTCTTCGTCACGCCCTCCGACAGCCTCGCCGTGATCGCCGCCAATGCCGCGCTGGCTCCCGGCTATGCCCGTGGCGTGACGGGGATCGCGCGCTCGATGCCGACCAGCGCGGCGGCCGACCGCGTGGCGCAAAAACTCGGCCTGCCCTGCTACGAGACGCCGACGGGATGGAAGTTCTTCGGCAACCTGCTGGATGCCGGCAAGGTCACCTTCTGCGGCGAAGAGAGCTTTGGCACCGGCTCCAGCCACGTGCGCGAGAAGGACGGCCTCTGGGCCGTGCTGTTCTGGCTCAACATTCTCGCCAAACGTCGGCAATCCGTGGAACAGATCCTCGAGGACCATTGGGCCCTGTTCGGCCGCAATGTCTATTCGCGCCACGACCACGAAGCGCTGCCGACCGACGTCGCCAACGGCATCATGGACCAGGTGCGCGGCGCCTTCGCCACGCTGCCGGGCAGGGCCTTCGGCAGTTTCCGGGTGAAGGCCTGCGACGACTTCAGCTACACCGACCCGATCGACGGCAGCGTCTCGACCGGGCAGGGGCTGCGCATCCTCTTCGAGGACGGCTCGCGCATCGTCTTTCGGCTTTCCGGCACCGGCACCGAGGGCGCCACGCTGCGGCTCTACCTCGAGGCCTTCGAGGCTGACCCGGCGCGCCAGCGCGGCGACGCGCAGCTGCTGCTGGCCGAGCTGATCGCCATCGCCGACGAAATCTCCGGGCTCAAGGTCCGCAGCGGCCGCGAGCGGCCGACGGTGATCACCTAGCGCCCATGGCGTCGACACCGATCTGCAGTTCCTGAAACGCTCGCTCGCCCGGGCGCCGGCCTTTGCCGGCGTGACGACTTTTTTGGTTCATCCCTAAAGTTCTTCCGCAAGCTGCCGTTGTTCCCCCGTGGTATCGCGGCAGGCTGTCCGGGGTTCGCACCGGGATTCCTCCGTGTTGCGTCTCCCTATCCTCGACCGGGCGAGCCAGATGACTGAAACATTGGTGGAAATCGATACATGCCGGGTTCGCCCCGGGATGTTCATCCACCTCGACTTGGGCTGGATGGACCACCCGTTTCCCTGGAACCGCTTCAAGCTGCGCAGCGAGGAAGACGTCCGCGCCCTGCGCAATCTGGGCCTGAAGACCGTGCGCTATTGCACCAAGCGCAGCGACACCGAGCCGCTTGCCGCGCCGGTGCCGGGGACGGACGCCGCCGGCGCAGGGCTTGCACCCCAGGCCAGCGCCGAAATGGCCGCCGCCATCGAAGAAAAGCGCCGGCGCAGCGAATATCTTGCGCGCTATCGCGCCCTGATGGCGGAATCGCGCAAGCAACTGGCCGCGGCCGCGCAAACCGTGCGCGGCATCCATGGCGGGCTGTATTCGCGTCCGGCCGAGAGCCTGCAGGCGGCGGGCGAACTGGTGGACGGCCTGGCGGCGAAGCTGCCGGAGGCGGCCGACACCGTGCTCTACGCGATCAACGACCGGTCGGCGGGCGCCGCAATCTACAATCATTCGGTAAATGTGGCGATCCTGGCCCTGCTGCTGGCCGACAAGCTTGGGCTTCCCGCCGCGGCCGTGCACCTGGTCGGCCTCGGCTCCCTGTTCCACGATGTCGGCATGACGGAGGTCCCCGCCGGGGTGCGCAACAAGACCGAGGACCTCACGGCGGCGGAAAAGTCGCTGCTCGAGGAACATTGCCGTTTCGGCGAACGCATGCTCGAGGCGGTGAGCTTGCCTCCCGAGGCGCTGGACATCGTCAGACAGCACCACGAGCTGGTCGATGGCAGCGGCTATCCGCAGGGCTTGCAGGGCGAGGTGATCAATCCGCTGGCAAGGCTGGTGGCGATCATCGAGCTCTACGAGGAGTTCTGCAACCCGCCCAACCCCCGGCTCAGCATGACGCCGCACGAGGCGATGGCGCAGCTGTTCGCCCGCTTTCGCACCCGGCTGGACGAATCCATGCTGCAGGCCTTCATCCACCTGATGGGCGTGTACCCGCCGGGCAGCATCGTCGCCCTGACCGGCGGCGGCTTCGGCAAGGTGCTTTCGGTGCATCCGGAACGGCCGCTGCAGCCGGTACTGCTGGTCTTCGACGCGGAAATCCCGCGCGAGCATGCCGTACCGCTCGACCTGGCCACCGCGCCCGGTCTCGACATCACCCGCGCCGTCCGTCCCAACCTGCTGCCGCCGGAAGCCTTCCGCTACCTGGCGCCGCAGCAGCGCGCCATCTACTACTTCGGCTCGACCAGGGAGCTCGCATGACGGCGACGCTCGGTCTCGCCGATGATCTCGGTCGCCTCCTGGTCGACCAGGCGGCGGAAATGCTGTTCCTGGTCGATCCCGCTTCCCTCTGCGTCGTGCAGGCGAATCCAGCCGCCTCGGCGCATCTCGGCTACGGACCGGACCAACTGGCGGCGATGCGCATCGACGAGCTGGACTGCGGGCTGGTCGGCAGCGTCTTCTGGCGCGACCTGGCGCAGTCGCTGCGCGGCGAAGACGCGCACCGCGACACCGAGTTCCACTGCTGCGACGGCAGTTGGCTGCCCGTGGAACGCCGCGTGGGCCGGGTCGAACACGCCGGCCGGCGCTACCTGGTCGTGTCGGCACGGGATATCGGCAAGCGGCGTTCGCTCGAGCGCCGCCTCGACGACGTCACCGGGCAACTGAACTCGATCCTCGAGTCCACTTCCGACGGCATCCTGGCGCTGGACCTCGCCGGGCGCGTGCTGGTGATGAACCGGGCCTTCGCCGAGATGTGGCAACTCAGCGGGGTCCGCCAGGACGGCGATCACCACGAGCTGCCCGGGCACCTGGTGAAGGCGGCGACCGACGGCCCCGCCGTGGCGGCGCTCTTCGATGGCAATGCGCTGGGCGCCGACATGGCGCAGGACCTGGTCGTCGAAGTCGGCGGCGAGCGCGTCCTCAGCCTGCACGCGACGCCGCTGAAAATCGCCGGCGCCGTGGCCGGGCGGGTCATCTCCTGCAGCGACATCACCGAGAGCAGGCGCCATGAGGCGCAGCTGGCGCGGCACAACCAGACGCTCGAGGACACCGTCGCCGCGCGCACCGCCGAGCTCGGCGCGGCGGAGGCCGATACCCGCATGATCCTCGAGTCGACCGCCGACGGCCTGATCGGGCTGGACCGCGAGGCGACGATCAGCTTCGCCAATCGCGCCGCCTGCGACATGCTCGGCTGCCTGCCGCAGCAGCTGCTGGGCCGCGACGTTCATGAAGCCCTCCATCGGACCCACGGCGAGGGCGCGGCGCCGGCGGGCGGGGAGTGCGCGCTGGTGCGCGCGGTGCGCGCCGGCCGCGAACTGCGCGACGAAGACGAAGTCTTCCACCGTGTCGATGGCGGCGCGCTGCCGGTGTCGATCGCGGTGCATCCGATGGTGCGCGACGGCGTCGTCGTCGGTGCGGTGATGAGCTTCTCGGACATGTCGCCGCGCCGCGAATCGGAAAGGGCGCGCGACGCGGCGCTTGCCGAAGCAAAACGCCTGGCGCGGATCAAGGCCGAGTTCCTCGCCAACATGAGCCACGAGATCCGCACGCCCTTGAACGGCGTGATCGGCATCGCCCGCATCGGCCACCGCAAGAGTGAAGGCCGCGCCGAGGCGCGCGAATACTTCTCCAAGATCATCGATTCCGGAAGCTTGCTGCTGGGCATCATCAACGACATCCTCGACTTCTCCAAGATCGATGCCGGCAAGCTCCAGATCGAACCGCGGATCGCCGACCCGGTCGATTGCCTGGAGCGCTGCCTCGCCCTGGTGAGGCCGCAGGCGGATGCCGGCAAGGTCGACCTGGTGTTCAAGCTCGGCCCGGACATTCCGCGCGCCTGCATGATCGACTCCCTGCGCCTGGAGCAGATCGTGATCAACCTGCTGTCGAATGCGATCAAATTCACCGAGCAGGGCAGCGTCACGCTGGCGCTGCGCCGCCAGGGCCGGCGCCTGGTCGTCGGCGTCACCGACACCGGGATAGGCATGGATGCAGACGAACTCCGGCGCATCTTCGAACCGTTCGAACAGGCCGACGGCTCGACCACCCGTCGCTTCGGCGGCACCGGCCTCGGGCTCAGCATCACCCGGCGCCTGGTCGAGCTGATGCAGGGCACGATCAGCGTCGACAGCACCCGTGGCGTGGGCAGCCGCTTCGAGGTCGAGTTGCCCTTGGTCGAAGCGGACAGGGCCGCAGAGGCGGCCGCCTCGGCTTCGGCCGAAGCCGGGGCGGGCGTCGGCAACCGCCTTGCCGGCCTGCGCATCCTGGTGGCCGAGGACAACGAGATCAATCAGTTCGTGATCACCGAGATGCTGCGCAGCGAGGGCTGCCAGGTGGTGTTGGCGGCCGACGGCGAACAGGCGGCCGGCCTGGCGGCGGTGCCGGGGGGCGGCGGCTTCGATCTGGTGCTGATGGACGTGCAGATGCCGGTGCAGAACGGCTACGAGGCGACGCTACGCATCCATGCCGTGGCGCCGCAACTGCCGATCATCGCGCTGACCGCACATGCCCTGGCCGAGGAGCGGCGCAAATGCCTGGCGGCGGGCATGGAAGACATCGTCAGCAAGCCCATCGATCCGGAACGCCTGGTTGCCGTGATCCGGCATCACGCCCGGTCGGCCGCACCTGTCGCCGACACCGCGACCGGGACGGTCGCCACGGCGCCGCCGGGAAGCATCGATTTCGATGCCCTGCAGGCGCGCTGGAACCGGACGCCGGGGATGGCGGCGCGCCTGCTGCGCATCTTCCTCGACGCGAAGGAAGATGCGGCGCGCGAATTGCGGGATGCCGCCGCGGCGGAAGACCTGAAGCGGATCGGCTTCGTCAGCCACAACCTGAAGAGCGTGCTCGGCGGTATCGAGGCGGAGCATGGCGCCATGCTGGCCGCCGACACCTACCTTGCCGCGAAGGCCGGCGAGTCCACCGCGGTCGAACTGGCCAGGCGCCTGGCAGCCGAGGTGGAGGCGCTCAAGGCGCGGGCTGCCCAGTTGCTGGCATCCTGATCGAGGCCGCCGCGCTGCGGCCGTGAATCAAGCTGCTCCGGGAGCCCGGGATGCGCCGCCGGGACAAGAAAACGGCCGCCGGATTGCTCCGGCGGCCGTCTTGCCGACAGGCGCTTTGCTCAGACCGCGGCCAGCGCCTGCTCCAGGTCGGCCTTGATGTCGTCGATGTTCTCGATGCCGATCGAAAGGCGCACCATGTCTT
>JALHNN010000186.1 GCA_022843505.1 Sulfuritalea sp. | reverse complement strand
ACGACCCTGTGACGGACGCTCAAACAGAAACGTTGGTGAGT
The DNA here is from genome assembly GCA_022843505.1 of Sulfuritalea sp. Taxonomy (GTDB): domain Bacteria; phylum Pseudomonadota; class Gammaproteobacteria; order Burkholderiales; family Rhodocyclaceae; genus Sulfuritalea. The sequence continues at coordinate 5,960 of JALHNN010000186.1, read as the reverse complement.
TCCACTGTCCAAGGCGTCTTGACAAAGGAGAAGGCAGGCGAGTCGAACAAGAACGTGGATGAGCGCGATATGCAGTTCTTGTTGAGCAGTTGGATGACTTTCTTGTCGCCTTTCATGGCTATCTCCGGATCATGCCGCCATGGGCTGTTGGCCCGCGACGGACAGTTGCTGGGGCGCGCGGGCATGAAGGGAATGCTTCAGAACGTCGCGCGCGCAACCGGTGCAGCGCCCGCAGCAGTCGCCGACACCGAGCTGCTCGCGCAATTCTCGAAGACTGCAGCAGCCATCGGCGACGGCGCTGCCGATGTCGCGTTCCGTTACGGCGTTGCAGATACAGACGTACATGATGGCTCCAGGCCTATTTGGTGAGGATCAGCTTGCCTTGGCGGGTGCGGCGCAGGCGGTAGATTTCGTCGCCGTGGGCAATGAGGACTTCGTTGCGCTTGCCAAACAGGGCCACGCTTTCCAGCAGGGCAACCTTCCCCGCGGGAGGAGGCTGACGTTCAGGCGTGGAGACCGGTGTCGGAGGGGAAGCTTTCATGGCATGTCGTGGCGCTATGAATCGGAGTGAGAATGATTCTCATTGATATGGACCGCTTTGTCAACAGGGAAATTCGCTTTTCGGGTTTCGACCTAGCGGTTCGGGACTCGTCAGGAAGTCGAAACCTTGGCAACGGTATAATTCAAGCTTTAGCTAACAGGAGTCCGCCGTGGGTCTCGATCGCGTTCCGTCGGGCAAGGATTTGCCCAATGATTTCAATGTGGTTATCGAGATTTCGATGCACTCGGAGCCGATCAAGTACGAGGTTGACAAGGAATCGGGAGCGATCTTCGTCGATCGTTTCATGTCCACCTCGATGCACTATCCCTGCAACTACGGCTACATCCCGCACACCATTTCCGGTGACGGCGATCCGGTGGATGTGTTGGTGCTTTCGCAGTTCGCCCTGCCGCCGGGCGTGGTGGTGCGCTGCCGCCCGGTAGGCATGCTGAAGATGACCGACGAGGCCGGGGAAGACGCCAAACTGCTCGCCGTGCCGGTGGACAAACTGACGCCGATGTACCGCGACGTGTCAGGTCCGCGCGACCTGCCGCAGCTGGTGCTCGACCAGATATCCCACTTCTTCGCCCACTACAAGGACCTCGAACCCGGCAAGTTCGTCAGGATCAACGGCTGGGTGGGCATCGAGGAAGCCAAGAAGGAAGTCATGGACGGTGTCGCTGCGTTCGAAGCGGCGAAGGAAAAGCCGGCCTACTGAGCGCCGCCATTCCGCAATAGCGCCCGCCTCGCCGCGGGCCGGCCGCCTTCGGCTATAGTCCGCGCCATGAAACGCCTTCGCATTGCCATCGCCCAGATCAACGCCACGGTGGGCGACCTCGCCGGCAATGCGGCGAAAATCCTGGAGTGTTCGGTTCGCGCCAAGGCTGCCGGCGCCGACGTGCTGCTGACCCCGGAACTGGCCCTCAGCGGCTATCCGCCCGAAGACCTGCTGATGCGCCGCGACTTCTATCGCGCTTGCGCATCACGGCTCAGGGATCTGGCCGGCGCGGCGCCAATACCGCTCGTCGTCGGCCATCCCGAAGAATGCGGGGATAAGCGCTACAACGCGGCCTCGCTGATCCGCAACGGCCAGGTGGTGGCGACCTATCGCAAGCACCGCCTGCCGAATTACGAGGTGTTCGACGAGGAGCGCTATTTCGACGCCGGACGCGAGCCCTGCGTCATCGACCTCGCGGGTGTGCGTTGCGGCCTGGCGATCTGCGCCGACGTCTGGGAATACGGCGCCGCCGAGGCCGCGGCATTGGCGGGTGCGGAACTGATGCTGACGCTGAACGCTTCCCCTTTCCATATGAACAAGCAGGCGCGGCGGTATGAGGTTCTGCGCGACCGCGTCGCCGCCACCGGCAAGCCGGTGATCTATGCCAATCTTGTCGGCGGGCAGGATGAACTGGTATTCGACGGGGCATCCTTCGCGCTCGACGGGCAAGGCCGTCTGACCCACCAGTTGCCGGCCTTTGTCGAGGACCTGTCCCTGGTGGACTATGCCGACGGTGGCCTGCTCCCCGGCCCGATTGCCGAGCCGCCGACAGCCGAAGCCGAGGTGTATGCCGCGTTGAAGTTGGGCGTGACGGACTATTTGGGCAAGAACGGATTCCCCGGCGCCATCCTCGGTCTGTCGGGCGGCATCGATTCGGCCCTGACGCTGGCCATCGCCGTTGATGCGCTGGGCGCCGGCCAGGTGCGCGCGGTGATGATGCCTTCGCCCTGGACGGCGCAGATGAGTCTCGATGATTCGCGCGAGATGGTGCGGCGGCTCGGCGTCGAATACGACGAAATCCCGATTGTGGCCGCGATGGAGCAGTTCGCCGTGTCCCTGGCGCCGACCTTCTCCAGGCTCGGGTCGAGGCCGGACTGGGATACAACCGACGAGAACCTGCAGGCGCGCATCCGCGGCATGATGCTGATGGCCTTGTCCAATCGCACCGGCCGCATCGTGCTGACCACGGGCAACAAGAGCGAGATGGCGGTGGGCTACGCAACGCTCTATGGCGACATGGCCGGCGGTTTCGCCGTGATCAAGGACGTATTCAAGACCTTCGTCTATCGCCTCGCCGAGTACCGCAACACGCTGTCGGAAGTGATCCCGCGCAACATACTCACGCGAGCACCCTCCGCGGAACTCAAGCCAGACCAGACCGACCAGGACACGCTGCCGCCCTATGCGGTGCTCGATGCCATCATCGAAGCCTACATGGAGCGTGACGAGAGCCCGCGACAGATCATCGCCCGCGGCTATCCCGAGGCCGACGTGCGCAAGGTGGTCGGTATGCTGAAGAAGAACGAGTACAAGCGGCGCCAGGCGCCGGTCGGCATCCGCGTCACGCAGCGGGGTTTTGGCAAGGATTGGCGCTATCCGATAACATCGCGATATCCGGACGAATTCTGAACAGGGGGAAGCAGCAAATGAAAAAAATCGAAGCCGTCATCAAGCCGTTCAAGCTCGACGAAGTTCGCGAGGCCTTGTCCGATGTCGGGGTAACCGGCCTGACCGTGACCGAGGTCAAGGGCTTTGGCCGGCAGAAGGGCCATACCGAGCTGTACCGTGGCGCCGAGTACGTGGTCGACTTCCTGCCCAAGATCAAGATCGAAATCGTGGTTGCCGACGAGACTGTGGAACCGGCCATCGAAGCCATCATCAAGGTAGCGCGCACCGGCAAGATCGGCGACGGCAAGATTTTCGTGACGTCGGTGGAACAAGTCGTGCGCATCCGCACGGGCGAAGCCAACGAAGCAGCGATCTGACCAGCTATTGGCTGGCCATATCGCTGCTTGGCAGCAAATTGGTTGGCCCATCCCCCGACCCCTTTAGCTATGGCATAACGCCCGCTTCGCGGGCATTAGCCTTCACTGAAACGCTGGCGCGTTTTCCCGCGGGAAGGGGTGACTGATCAGGGCTCGCTGCGCTCGCTATTCCTTCGTACTCAGCAGCACGATGACGGCGCCGGCGCCACCTTCGGCCGCCCTCGCCTGGCAGTAGGCCAGCACGTCGCGCTTCTGCGCCAGCCAGCCCAGCACCAGTTTCTTGAGCACCGGTTCGCGCCCAGGCGAGCCCAGGCCCTTGCCGTGAACGATGCGCACACAGCGCAGGTCATGTTGCCGGGATTCCTGGAGGAAGCGCGTGACGGCGAGGCGTGATTCGTCGCGATTCATGCCGTGCAGGTCGAGGTTCGCCTGCACGACCCACCGTCCGCGGCGCAGATCGCGCAGGACATTGCGCGACAGGCCGGGGCGCCGCCAGGCCGCTTCGTCGCCGCCTTCCAGCTGCAAGTCGAGCAAGTCCGGACTGGCGAGGGATTCCGCCAGCGCCGCCGCAGCATCATTCCATGTGTGGCGCGGGATTGCCGGCGGCCGCGGCGGTTCGTGATGGACGCGGTCCGAGGTGAGCGGCCTGGCGTCCACCACCGCATCCCTGAATGCGATGCGGTCGTCGTCGGCGGGAGGCGGCCGCCGGTTCATTTGGGCTCAGCCCGCGGGACCCAGGCTGTCGAGATAGCGCTCGGCATCCAGCGCGGCCATGCAGCCGGTGCCGGCGCTGGTCACCGCCTGGCGATAGATGTGGTCCTGCACGTCGCCCGCGGCGAACACGCCGGGAACGCTGGTCGCCGTGGCGTTGCCGTTGCGGCCGCCCTCGGTGACGATATAGCCGCCTTCCATCGCCAGTTGCCCGGCGAAGATGTCGGTGTTGGGCTTGTGGCCGATGGCGATGAAGACGCCCATCAGCGCGATGTCCTCGGTCGCGCCGGTCTGCACGTGCTTGATGCGCATGCCGGTGACGCCGGTCTTGTCGCCCAGCACCTCGTCCAGCGTATGGTTCCACTTGATGGTGACCTTGCCGGCCTTCTCCTTCTCGAACAGCTTGTCCTGCAGGATTTTTTCGCCGCGGAACTTGTCGCGGCGATGCACCACCGTGACGTGGCTGGCGATGTTGGCCAGGTACAGCGCTTCCTCGACCGCCGTGTTGCCGCCGCCGATGACGGCCACCGGCTGGTTCTTGTAGAAGAAGCCGTCGCAGGTGGCGCAGGCGGAGACGCCCTTGCCGGAGAACTTTTCTTCCGAAGGCAGGCCGAGGTATTGCGCCGACGCGCCGGTGGCGATGATCAGGGCGTCGCAGGTGTACTCGCCGGAGTCGCCGACCAGGCGCATCGGCCGTTCCTGAAGCTTCGCGGTATGAATGTGGTCGAACACCATTTCGGTGTTGAAGCGCGCGGCGTGCTTCTCGAAGCGGGCCATCAGGTCCGGGCCCTGCACGCCGTCGGCATCGGCCGGCCAGTTATCGACGTCGGTGGTGGTCATCAGTTGTCCGCCCTGGGCCATGCCGGTGATCAGCACCGGATGGAGGTTGGCGCGGGCGGCATAGACAGCGGCCGAGTAGCCGGCGGGGCCGGAGCCGAGAATCAGGAGGCGGATGTGACGGGTGGTCATGGCGATGGTTTCCCGATGGTGTCGTTTGCGAATTATATAGATGGGCCGTCGGCGGATGCTTTCAAGCCGCGCTGTCGCAAACGCTCTATTGGCGGCCAAGAATGGGTAAGATGCCTTGCCCCAAACCCGTCGGCACCGGCACTTCGCGGTTGTCGATGCCCCGGCCAATAGCGAGGGATACGCATGCTTCGACCGCAGTGGATGTCCACGGAACGCTTCCGCAAGATCTGGCAGTTTCTCGCCGTCACGGTCCTGGCGCTGGTGGTTTCGCTGGGCAGCGAGCGCATGGGCTGGCTGCAGGATTACGAGAACGTCTACTACGATTACTGGCACCAGATCGCCGGCAAGCGGCGGGACGCGCAACACGCGGCCGTGATTGCCGTCGATGACGACACGCTGCTGCAGTACAAGGATGATCCGCTAGCCTTCTGGCAACCGATCTTCGCCGTGGCGATGCAGAACCTCACCGATGCCGGCGTCAAGTCGATCGGCCTGGACTTCATCTACGCCGTCAGCGCCGAAGCCTGGCTGCGCAAGCTGAACCTTCCGGACAGCGAGGTGTCGCGCAACTACGACGCTCCCTTCCGCGGCCAGCTCGCCCAGGGCAACAAGATCCTGATTGCGCAACTCGTCGAAACCTCGCAGGGCGACATGGAAGTCATGGGCCCCCCTCCCGAGCATCTCCTGATGATGCCCAATGGCGCCCACGACACGGGCATTGCCAACCACTTTCCGGACAACGACAAGCTGGTGCGTACCTACTACCCGGTGGTGATACCCGACAAGGAGTTTCCCGGGGTGGGACTGGCCATGCAGCTTGCGCTGCGGGCCACGGGAGGCGACAGCCATGCCGACGGCTGGACATTTGCCGGCGAGACGTTTTCGCGCCAGCGCGAACGCAGGCGCATCGGTTTCGTCGGCCCCCCGGGAAGCATGCTGACCGTGCCGATGCACAGGTTGCTCAAGGCCGACGCCG
>JALHNN010000185.1 GCA_022843505.1 Sulfuritalea sp. | reverse complement strand
GCTTCCCCTGTATGGTCTCGTACTCGGGCAGCGGTCGCCCGGCAATGACGGCCTGGAAGGCCGGCAATGCCGAATAGTTGTAATTGCGCCCCGCGGGTGCGCCGTTCGACGATGCCAGCCACTGGCCCTGGCCATCGATGACCAGCAACGGCGAGTCGGCATTGGGGGCAACGTTCCGCAGCAGGTTCAGGACGCGTTCCAGGGAGACTTCGCCGATGATGACCTTGTCCGCCGCCGTCAATGCAATGCCCACGGCGTGCTGCCCCGACAGCTCCGACAGATACTTGTCGCTCCAGATCGCGGCCGGCGGACCGTCCTTCTGCAGGGAAGCACGGGCCGCCTGGAACAGGGGATTGGCGGAAAAGTCGGCGCCAAGCAGTTCGCTTGCCGACAGCTTCCGTCGCCCCGGGAGGCCGACGGCCAGGGCACTGCCGTCCGCGGATATCAGAAAAGCGGCCGCAAAGGTGGCGCCATCGCCGACCATGGCGTCGAGGTAGGTCTGCATTTCCGCACGCGGCTTGCTGCCGGCAAGTCTCGCCAGGGTCCGGATCTGCTCCTCGATGCCGGCCGTGTAATGATCGAGCAGCCGAGATGCGCTTGCGGCACGTTCCTGCAGCTCGGCACGGTTCTGTGCCTCGATCTGTGGCAGTCGATAAAGCAGGATCAGGCTGCCGACGGCGGAAAAGGTCAGCATGATGGCCGCGACCAGCAGCAGGATCAGCCAGTTCCGGAGCTTGAGCTCGCTCATGCGCTACGCCTAGTCGATGACGACGATCCGGCCATCGCGCACGACCGCAATCTTGGTCTGCCGTGCGGCATCGCCATAGCGGTCGAAGTTCCAGCGTTCCTGAAGCCCCTCGAAGGGTCCGGCGGCGATCAGTGCTTCCCTCAGGGGCATGGATTTGCCGGCCTGGATCATTGCGACAAGCACCGCCTGGGTGGCATCATGGGCAGCAACGCTGGCGAACCCGGGCTCCAGCTTGAAGCGGGTGCGATAGGCATCCGCAAACGCGCGATAGCGCGGCGAGGTATCGTCCCGGTTGAAGAATTGGGTCATGGTGATACCCTCGACCGTGCGACCGCCGAGCTGGACGAGATGTTCGGTCGCCGCCCAGGTCGAGGTTGTCACCGCTTGTTGCAGGCCCTGGCTGCGTGCAAGCCGGGTCAGACGGACGGTGTCGACGGCGTTGGCGACAAACAGCAGCAGGTCCGCCCGCGAAGCCATGATGCTCTTAACCGCTTCGGCATACGAAGCGTCATTGCCCGACGTGAAACTGCCTTCGGCAACCACCGATCCACCGAGCGCGACAAACGCATTGCGGAAGTGTGTCGCCCAGTCAGCGGTGAATGCGCGATTGCTCAGGTCGTACACGATGGCCACGCGCCTCGCGCCGCGGGCATATTCGTGGGCGGCGCTACGCCGGGTGCTTTCGGCTGCCGAGGGTGCCACCTTGAACAACAGGTCATCCTTGCCGGACAGGGTAGAGGCCGTGATGGTGGGGCTGACCAGAACCACTCCCGCGCGGGTAACCACCGGCAGGATCGCCTCGCCCATCGAACTGGTCATCGGACCGATGATGGCATCGACTCGCATCGCCACCAGCGATTCCACTTCCCGGATCGCGGTTTCGGCCTTCTGCTCGTCGTCGTGAACCAGAAGTTCGACTTTGCGGCCCTTGATCCCGCCCGCGGCGTTGGCGGCCTCGACCGCCAGCAGCGCACCGTTGCGGCCCGCCTCGCCGAGGTCGGCAACCCGGCCGGAAAGCCCGCCGATGAAACCCAATTTAATGGGTTCCGGCGGGCCGCAAGCCGTCAGGCCCAGCATGGCCGCCGCCACCAGGATCGCGGCTTTCAACATCATGGGGCTATCTCCTTTTCCGCCGCTGTACCCAACCGGGAGCATGCGCGGTCGCGACGGAACGGTGAATAATAACCCTGAAACCTAAATGATTTATTACCGCTGTTGCGGCTTCGCCTTGCCGGCCCGCGAACATGTCGTGCATACTCGCGCGGCACCCGCCGCACCCCACGGAAATCTGTCCAGAACAACAAGGAGGCATCCATGCTGCGCTTTCGCTGTTTCTCCGTTTTCGCTGCCGTTGCCCTGTTTTCCTTCGGCGGCGCCAGCCAGGCCTACGACAAGCTGGGCGAGAAGAAGATCTTCACACTGCCGTCCTACACCACCGCGGGCGGCAAGCCCATCGCCCAGGTCAAGGTCGGCTACGAGACTTACGGCACGCTGAATGGCGCCGGCGACAACGCGGTGTTCATCGCCCACTTCTACTCCGGCACCTCGCATGCCGCCGGCAAGTACAAGGAAACCGACGCCGCCCCCGGCTACTGGAACTCGATCATCGGGCCGGGCAAGCCGATCGACACCGACAAGTATTTCGTGGTCTCGGCCGACACCCTGTCCAACCTCAACACCAAGGACCCGAACGTCACCACCACCGGGCCCTCCTCGATCAATCCGGCGACCGGCAAGCCCTACGGCCTGTCCTTCCCCGTGGTCTCGATGCGCGATTCGGTACGGGTGCACAAGGCCCTGCTCGACAGCCTCGGCGTGAAGAAGCTGCAGGCCGTGGCCGGTGCTTCGGGCGGCTCGGTGCAGGCCATGGAGTGGGCGGTCAATTACCCGGACTACGTCGAGCGCGTGATCCACGTCATCGGGCCGGGATTCTCGATCTCGCCCTGGGTCATCGGCCTGCTCGATGCCTGGGTGCTGCCGATCAAGCTCGACCCGAAATGGAACAACGGCGACTACTACGGCAAGGAGGAGCCGCTCGACGGCGTGGCCCAGGCCCTGAAGCTGGTGACCCTGACGGCGCGCCACTGGGGCTGGGCGGAGAAGAGCTTCGGCTACAAACTGGCGGACGAAAGCAAGAAGCCGGGCGACGAGCGGACCAACGTTTTCCTGATCGAGGACACGCTGCAGAAGGCCGGCGTGGCGCGGGCCAAGACCACGGATGCCAACAACAAGATCTACATGGCCAAGGCCAACCAGCTTTACAACGTCGAGGGCGAGGTCGGCAAGATCAAGGCCCGGATCCTCTTCGTGCCGGCGGCCTCCGACTTGATCTTCCCGCCCGAGTTTTCGAAGAAGGCGGCGGAGAAGTTCATCGCCCAGGGCGGCAAGGCCGAGGTCTTCGTCATCGAGGGCGAGGGCGGCCACCTCGACGGCGTGCTCAACGTCGCCAAGGCAGGCGAGGCGATACGCGGCTTCATGGCGCGCTGACGGGATAGTGCGACAGACAACGGCGCGGAAACCCCCGCGCCGTTTTCACTGGCTTTCCGGCTGGAGGTTGCGGCGCACGAAACCGATGTGGCCGCGCAGGCCGTAGAACATGTCGCCGAAGGAGGCGGGGATGACGATGCGGTTGACGGCGGCCTCGATGTGGTCGAGCTGGCGCAGCAGCTCGGCGCGGCGCGCGTCATCGACATCCGGCTTGAAGGCCTCGCGCTCGAGGTCCAGCAGCACCTGGTACCAGCGGTAGATGCGCGACTCGATGCGCCAGCGGTAGATCATGGGCGCGAACTTCAGCGCCGGCAGCAGCAGGAGGACGATGGGCACCAGGAAGGCCAGCACCCGGGCGATCAGCGTCGCCAGCCAGAAGGGGAAGGTGCGGTAGAGGAAGGTCTTGCCCGTGGCGTAGTAGCGCGCGGCATCGGCGCTGAGGCGGAACTCGCCTTCGCGCGCGGCGGGGAACTCGCCCTGCTTGCGGTAAAGGCCGGGCCGGCCATGCACTTCGCGCGCCGCTTCCAGCAGCAGGTCGGACAGCGCCGGATGCAAAGACTCGCGCGCCACCAGCTGCACCGTCGGGCCGATCAGCCAGATGTCGTCCGGCGGCAGGTCGTTGCCGAGGTCGAGGCTGCCGCGCGGCAGGTGCAGCTTGTTCAGCGTATGCATGCGTCGCACGTAGGCATCGGCCTGGGTGAAGCTGAACAACTGTACGCCGCCGTCGCGCATCAGCTTGCGGATCACCGTGCGATCGGTGGAGTCGCCCATCAGGAAGACCACATCGGTGCGATTCTCCGCCAGCGCCCTGGCCGGGTCCTCGAAGTCCGTTTCGTCGATGATCGTACCGTCGCCCGGCTCGATGCCGTTGAGCTTGAGCAGCGCCAGGGCGAGGCCGTGCGTGCCGCTGCCGGCCGGGCCGATGTTGATGCGCCGCCCCTTGAATGCGGACAGGAGCTCTTCCTTCCTGCCGCGGTAGAACACCGTCAGCGGCTGGTAGGCCACGGCGCCCAGGGACTGCAGCTGTTCGTAGGCCTTGTCGCCGGCCGCACCGCCGAGCACGAAGCCGACGTCGACATGCTGTTTCGGATCGGCCAGGCGCTTGAGGTTTTCCGCCGAGCCGTCGGAGGGCAGGATCTTCACCGCAACCCCTTCGCGCTCGAGGATCTTCTGGTAGCGCTCGGCAGTGCGCTGGAAGCTGCTGCCGGCCGGCCCGCTGGTGATGGTCAGCGTGCGCGGCGCGGCGGTGTTGAGGAAAAGGAAGGCGGCCAGCGCGATGGCCAGTCCAAGCAGAACGATCGAGCCGATCGTGATCACCAGGCCTTTGCCGAAAAAGGCGTTGAGCCGGGTCCAGGCGCGCAGCAGGAGGATCTTGGGCGAGGTCATGGGTCGCAGCGTCGTGGAATGGGATCGATTCTAGCCCTCGCGGGTCGGAATCGCCGTGTCGCGGGCGCCGACTCCTGGCCGGGGCCGGTCGCCTCGCGTGCTACCATGCCGCGCCCGCCATGCCCGATCCCATGCACGACATTGAGCGCATCTTCGCCCCCGAGGGGCCGCTTGCCGACGCCGTGCCGGGCTTTCGTCCGCGTCCGCAGCAGGTGGAGATGGCGCAGCGCATCGCCAGTGCGATCGCCGACAACAGCGCGCTGGTGGCCGAGGCCGGCACCGGTACCGGCAAGACCTTTGCCTACCTGGTGCCGGCGCTGCTCTCGGGCGGCAAGGTGATCGTCTCCACCGGCACCAAGACCCTGCAGGACCAGCTCTTCAATCGCGACCTGCCGACGGTGCGCGACGCGCTCGGCGTCGGCGCCACGATCGCGCTGCTCAAGGGGCGCGCCAACTACGTCTGCCACTACCACCTGGAGCGCTCGCTGTCCGCCGCACGCCTGGCGACGCGCGAGGAGGCGGCGCACCTGCGCAGGATCGTGCGCTTCGCCGAGCGCACCCACACCGGTGACAAGGCCGAATGCATCGACGTGCCCGAGGATTCGGGCGCCTGGACGGTGGCCACCTCGACGCGCGAGAACTGCCTCGGCCAGGAATGTCCGCACGCCAAGGACTGCTTCGTCACCGCGGCGCGCCAGGAAGCGCTGGTCGCCGACGTGGTGGTGGTCAACCACCACCTGTTCTTCGCCGACGTCATGCTCAAGGACGAAGGCATGGGCGAACTGCTGCCGGCCTGCAATACCATCATCTTCGACGAGGCCCACCAGCTGCCCGAGGTGGCCGGACTGTTCTTCGGCGAGAGCCTGTCCACCAACCAGGTCATCGAGCTGGCGCGCGATACCCGCAACGAAGCCATCGTCGCGGCCAAGGACTATCCGCCTTTGCAGGAGGCGGCCACCGCCCTGGACAAGGCGGCGCGCGACCTGCGCCTGGCGGTGAAGGGCGAGAACCTGCGCCTGCCGGCGGCGCGGGTCGAAGGCGAGGCGGCCTTCGACGACGCGTTGCGCCACCTGGGCGAGGCCATCGCCGAACTCGGGCGCCACCTCGAAAGCCAGGCCGAGCGCGGCGAGGGCCTGGCCAACTGCCTGCGCCGCAGCCAGGAACTGGCGGCGGCCCTGAAGCGCTGGCGTGGCGGCAGCGCCGATCCCGAAGTCGCGGGCGGCGCGGGTTTGGCAAATGAGGTCGTCAAATGGGTCGAGGTGTACCTGCAGGCGATGTCGCTGAATCTCACGCCGCTGGACATCGCGCCGATCTTCCAGCGCCAGATGGAAGGCCATCCGCGGGCCTGGATCTTCACCTCGGCGACGCTCGCCGTGGGCAGCAATTTCTCGCATTACTGCGGCGAGCTGGGACTGGCCGAGGCG
>JALHNN010000184.1:629-6060 GCA_022843505.1 Sulfuritalea sp. | reverse complement strand
GCGCCGCTGGTCAAGAGCAGCGCCGGCGCGCCGGGGCGCAGGTAGCCGACGAGTTTCTGCGGTAGGGTGGGCGTGATGTTGCCTATCATGCTGAAGTGCTCCTCAGGTTCCGCGCGGGGCGAGTGCCCCGCACCAGCGTTGAATTGTTTCGTCGATCACGCCATGCAGCCACAAATCAGTGGCCGTGCCGTCGGCGGGCGGCTCCTGCGACGGCAGGTCGAATGCGTTGAACAGGCGCGCCTCTCCGGCATCGTCGCCGGCGCGCAGCGTGCCGCCACGCGAATGGGCGCCATAGGCCACGATCACGACATCGACATCGGCCTGCGAATACACGCCGAGCAGGCCGTCGAGTTCGATCTCAAGCCCGCATTCCTCCAGCGCTTCGCGGCACACGGCGGCGGGGACCGATTCGCCGCACTCGACATAGCCGGCGGGTGGGGCCCAGAAGCCGGCCAGCGGGGCCTCGCTGCGCCGGATCAACACCAGCTTTCCTTCATGGGCGATCAAGGCCATGCCGACCGGCGCGGGATTGCGCCAAAGCACGAAGCCGCAGGCCGGGCACCGGGCGCGCTGCTTGCCGCCGATCATGGCCTTGGTCATTGGCGTTGCGCATTGGCTGCAGAAGCCCGTGCTCATGCGATCAGGAGCTGCAGGGTGATGCGATCGCCGTCGGAAAGGCGCAGGGCATCACGTACCGAGATTGGCGCGATGATCTCCAGCTTGTCGGCGGGATAGTCGGGTACCTCGGGGATCACGGCCGCGCCCTGGATGCGGCCATCGATGACGAGGGTGAAGCATTTCGCGGCGCAAAAGCCGGTCGGGGGTTCGATGGCGATGCCCGGTGATTGTTCCATCTCGGACCGCGCGGTATCCCAATCGCCGCCGGCAAGGCTCAGGTTGAGCGTGCCCGGATGCGGGGCAAAGCCCAGCTTGCTCTGGAATTGCCGCGCCACCCAGTCCAGGCTCGTGAAGCCGGCGCCTTCACCCAGCCCGCTGCGCAGCCAGCCTTCGAGGATGACGGCGCCGCAGTTCACGACGAGGACTTGGCCTTTTCGCGTTCTTCGTTGCCTGTCCAGCGCTTGAAGAGATTGAGTTCGACGCCGAGGTCGAACTGGTCGAGCGCTTTGTTCACCGACTGGTCGATGATGTCTTCTAGCGTCTTGGGGCGGTGATAGAAGGCGGGCAGCGGCGGCACCAGTACGGCGCCGGCCTCCGTCACCTGGCTCATGAGGCGCAGGTGTCCCAGGTGCAGGGGCGTTTCGCGCAGCATCAGCACCGTTCTGCGACGTTCCTTCAGGCAGACGTCTGCGGCGCGGATCAGCAGGTTAGTGTTGAAGGAATTGGCCAGCGCGGATAGCGTCTTGATCGAACAAGGTGCGATGACCATGCCGGCGGTCTTGAACGAGCCCGAGGAAATGCAGGCGCCGACGTCGTTGATGTCATGCACGTAGCTGGCGAGACCCTTGACCTGGTCGATCGTGTAATCGGTCTCGTAGACGATGGTGCGCTTGGCCGAGTCGGACATCACGAGATGGGTTTCGATGCCGGCCTGCTGCAGGACTTCGAGAATGCGCAGTCCGTAGATCGCGCCGCTTGCTCCGGAAATTCCGACGACCAGCTTCATTGTTCTTTCCTCTCTCGGAGGCCTGTCGCGGGAGGGGGCACGCATGATTCAACCCGCCACAGAGCCGATTTCGGCCAGGACGCTCCTGGCCTTGGCTGCCGCGGCAGCCGGAATCGTGATCTTATCGAACTCGGGGCCGCTGCCGCGCGTGGCGTTCATGCCCATGCGCGAGCCGGTGCCGCTGCCGCCGCAGGACGGATCGATCACATAGCCCTCCATGCCGGAGAGGATCACCGTGTCGCGCTCGGGCTGGAAGCGCGTCGCCAGGGCCCAGGCCACTTCGCGAGGGTTGCGGATATCGACGTCGTCGTCGACCACGGTGACAATTTTCAAACGCTTGTCCATGGAGAGCGCGAGATGGATCAGGCGCCGCGCGTCGGATGGCCGGGCCTTGCTCAGCGAAATGACGGCGGTGAAGCCGCAGGTGCCGGTGGTCAGGTCGAGATCGGCGATGCCGGCCATTTGGGTGCGCAACTGGCCTAGCAGTTCGGTGCCGGCGGCCAGGGAAAGCAGGCTGTCGACATCGGCGGTCCAAGGGCACAGCGCCGGATAGATGAAGTCGCGGCGGTGGGTGATCGCGGTCATTTCCACCACCGGGCTGAGGTTCGAGAAGTAATAGCCGGTGTTTTCGCCGAAGGGGCCCTCGATCTCGCGCAAGCCGGGCAGTACCCGGCCCTCGATGACGACCTCGGCGCGCGCCGGCACGTCGACGGCGACGGTCTCGGCGCGGACCAGTTCCACAGGGGCGCCGCGCAGGGCGCCGGCCAGGTCCATCTTGTCCGGCCCCTGGGGCCCAGCCTTGACCACGGCAGCGATCAGCAGCGCCGGTTCGACGCCGAGCGCGACCGCGATGTCGAGTGGCTTGCCCGCGACTTCAGCGGCGGCATGGAAGGCAGACAGCGGCGGGTTGGCGAGCAGGATCCCCATGCGGTTGCCACCCTTCACCATCATGCGATGGATGCCCATGCCGCGCCGGCCCGTCGCCGGGTCGCTGCACAGCACCACGCCGGTCGTGATGAAGGGGCCGCCGTCTCCGGCGTAATGGGTCAGCACCGGCAGCAGGGTACCGAGGTCTTGCGGCGCGATGTGTTGCACCTCCTTGACCGGCGCCTCGTCGGTCTGGCGCGGGGCGATGCCCTGGCGCGTACGAAGCAGGTAGGTCGCGGCCAACTCGTTCTCGGTGGTTCCGAGTGCCTTCGCCACGCGTTGCCGGCTGGCGACCAGGTTGCCGACCACCCGCGCCCCCGGGTAGCCGGCGACGCTCTCGAACAGCACTGCGGGTCCGTCGGACGGCATGGCGCGCAGCAGCGCCGCCATTTCGTGCCGGGGGTCGAAGGCCTGTCCGACGCGCAGCAGGTCGCCGCCCAGATCGTCGAGGAAAGCGCGCAGGTCGCGGTAGGTCATGGTGCGGCAAGAGTCGGCGCTGGCGACACGGCGCCAGCGTCGCTTTCGCTCCTCCCTGATTAGGCGTACTTCGCCGGCAGGCGCCGGATTTCCTCGATCACCTGGATCGAGAACCTCGCCGCGCTCAACTGGCCGCGCCCCATGCGCACCTGCAGGCGATCGGGATGCTTGTCGAGATCGGCCGAGACCATGCATCGGACATGCTTGTAGGTGTACTTGTGGCGGCCCGTATTCAGCGTCCGGATCGACAGCGCCAGGTCCTTGCCTTCGGCGAGTTCCGCCATGTCCATGACGAATACTTCCCATTGGTTCATTGCATCGTCTCCTTATTTGACGGGGGGATAGCCGTAGGCCACCCAGTTCGACAGCACGCGCTCCTGGATGTCCTTCGGGTACACGTTCTTGAAGCTGACCAGGGTCGGCACATCGTTGATCTTGTCCCAGTCCACCGGCCACAGGCAGTCGAAGACCACCTTGGAGCCGATCGAATACTTGCGTTCGTGCGGCGTGGCGAAGGGGTACAGCGGCGTGCCCGTGGTGTTGCGATAGATGTGGATGCCGTTCTCGGGATGGCAGCGCGTGCAGAAGGCGTGGTAGACCTCGTCCCAGTTGTAGATGTCGGTCTGGTCGTCGACCACCATCACCATGTGGAACCAGGGGCCGAGCTTGGAGCCGAAGGCGAGCTGGCCGATCTGCTGGGCGATTCCGGAGTAGGTCGGCTTGACGCCGACGATCATCATGTGGTGCGTCGAGCGCGGATGCATGTACACGCCGGTGATCGGAATGCCCTGGCTGCGCAGCAGTTTTTCCAGTTCCAGGCCCAGCGAGAAGGAGCGCAGTAACTGGCCCTCGTCCTGCGGTACGCCCATGTTGGAAATGGTCATGGTTGCGTTGTTGCGGTAGGTGATGCAGTCGACGCGGAATGTGACGCGGAAGTCGCGCGGGCTGGTGCGGTAGCCCGTGTATTCGCCGAAGGGGCCTTCCTCGACCTTGTAGTCAGGGCAGATCACGCCCTCGATGATGATTTCGGCATCGGCCGGGACTTCGAGGTCGTTGGTCTCGCACTTCACCAGGCGCGCCGGCTCTCCCGAGAGCATGCCGACCAGCTCCGGCTCTGGGATGGGCGAGGGCGCGCAGGCGGCCATCGCGGCGAGTGGCGAAAGGCCGATCGCCGTGGCGAAAGGCGCGGCCTCGCCACGCGGCAGGTAGTATTCGGAGAGCTGCTTGCCCAGGTCGGAGAAGGGAAACACCGCGCCCGACATGGTGCGCCCGTCGAACATCATCTGCCGGTACATGCCCCAATTCACGTCGCCGCGCACCGGATGCTTGGTCACCACCGCATGCCAGGTGCCGACATAGCGGCCACCGTCGCCGTCATGGACCAGGGGCACCGGCAGCTTGCACAGGTCGACGTCGGTGCCCTTGAGGATGTTTTCCTTGCAGGGGGCGTCCTTGCGGTCGATCACCACCGGTGCGATCGGCTCGCTGTTGGTGCGCTTGAGGTATTCGGCGCCGATTTCGGGCAGGCTGGACTCGGGATCCATGCCCAGCGAAATGGCCATGCGGCGGTAGGTGGACAAGGGCGCGCCGAAATAGCTGAATCCGGGGTAGTCCTTGATGCTTTCCATGAAGGGGGCCGGGGCGCCCAGTTCGCAGGCGCGGCGCACG
This sequence comes from Sulfuritalea sp., assembly GCA_022843505.1. Classification (GTDB taxonomy): domain Bacteria; phylum Pseudomonadota; class Gammaproteobacteria; order Burkholderiales; family Rhodocyclaceae; genus Sulfuritalea. Next base: position 1,364 of record JALHNN010000184.1, on the reverse strand, counting down.
ATGGCCCCGGCTTCGTTTTCCCAATCGACTTCCTGCTTGATGCGTACGGCATCGCCATGCCTGACGCAGGCCTCGACGAACTCGCGATTGCTTCTCGGCGCAGATATTTTCGACACGTTTCGCTCCTGGTTTGAGTGTGGTGGTTGCGATGAAGCGGGTTCAGCCGACCTTGGCCAATACCTTGTCCCATTTGTCCTGCGCCTTGAGGATCATTTCGGCCACCTCGCGCACCGCGCCGTAGCCGCCGCGCGCCTGGGTTATCCAGGCAGCGTGCTTCTTGACGTCCTCGACCGCGTCATTGACCGCGATGGGCAATCCGACGCGCTTCATCATCGACAGGTCGACCAGGTCGTCGCCGACGTAGGCCACCTCGGCATCGGTGATGCCCATTTCCTTGAGCATTTCCTCATAGGGTTCGGTCTTCTTCTTGATGCCCTCGTGGAAGCGCTTGATCTTCAATTCCTCGGCGCGGTGGCGCACGGCGCCGGACTTCTTCGAGGTGATGATGGCGACGTCGATCCCGCTCATCATCATGACAACGACGCCCATGCCGTCCTTGATGTCGAAGTTGCGCGATTCGACGCCGTTGTCGTCGATCACGATGCGACCGTCGGTCATCACGCCGTCGACGTCGAGGATCACCAGCTTGATGTTTTTTGCCTTGTCCATGAATGTCGTCCTCAATCGATGCCGTACTCGGTCCAGCGGCCCTTGATCTGTGCCAGCATGGCGTCG
>JALHNN010000184.1:0-619 GCA_022843505.1 Sulfuritalea sp. | reverse complement strand
AGGGAATGCAGGCGTCCATCAGGATGCGCGAGGTGATCAGCTTGTTTGAATCCGGGTCGAGCGCGGGATCGAGCGGGGTGGAGCGGCCGCGCTTGATGATCTCGGTGCCGCGCAGCGGGTCGTAGCGGCAGGACAGGGCCCAGAACACGCGCTGCAGGTCGTCGGCCATGATGTCCTCGTCCACCGTGATGACGCCCTTGATGCCGTAGGAGCCGGTGTTGCTGCCGATCACCGCGTCGGCCACCTGGCGAGAATGGCCCGGGTAGGCCTGCTTGATCGAGACCACGGCCCAGAAACGGCCGGCCGATTCGGGGAGCACGCAGACCGACTGAACGCCTGGGATTTTCATCTTTTCCAGCTCGGTCCACAGCGTCGCGGTGCGGGTGAAGGCCAGTAGCATATGCACGTCGGTGACCGGGCGACCCTGGCCGGTGGCCCACAGCACCGGGTTGTTGCGGTGGAGGATCTGCTTCACTTCCAGAGCCGGCTTGGGGATTGGCTTGTGCAGCTCGTCGGTGTAGTAGCCGGTGTATTCGGCGAACGGCCCTTCGAGGCGGAAATTGTTCGGGTCGATCTCGCCTTCGAGCACGATCTCGGCGCCGGCCGGGACCGGCAGCCC
>JALHNN010000183.1 GCA_022843505.1 Sulfuritalea sp. | reverse complement strand
GTCAGCGGCATCTTCACCGACGGCGACCTGCGCCGCGCCATGGAGCGCCTCGGCGACCTGCGCGCGACGCCGGTTTCCGCCGTGATGACGCGCCAGCCGCAACGCATCGGCGCGCGCCGCCTCGCCGTGGAGGCCGTGGAAATGATGGAGGCCCGGCGCATCAACCAGCTGCTGGTCACCGACGACAACGACGAACTTTGCGGGGCGCTGAACATGCACGACCTGTTCCGCGCCAAGGTCGTCTGATGAGCCAGGCGCTGGCGAAGGCGGCCCGGCTCGTCCTGATGGGCTTCGACGTCGATGGCGTGCTGACCGATGGCACGCTGTATTTCAGTTCCCAGGGCGACGAGATCAAGGCCTTCTCCGGCCTCGACGGCCACGGCCTGAAGATGCTGCAGCAGGCCGGCGTCGAGGTGGCGATCATCAGCGGCCGCAGCTCGCGCGCCCTGCAGCTGCGGGCGGAGAATCTCGGCATCCGCGAGCTGCACATGGGCGTCGCGGACAAGCGCGGCCTCATCGAAAGCCTGGCAAAGTCGCGCGGCATCGGTCTGACCCAGGTCGGCTACATGGGCGACGACGTGGTCGATCTGCCCATCCTGCGCGCCTGCGGATTCTCCGCCACCGTGGCCGACGGCCACGACGAAGTCAAGTCACGCGTCGATCATGTTGCCGCGCGCGGCGGCGGCCGTGGAGCGGTGCGCGAAGTCTGCGAGCTGATCCTGCGCGCCCAGGGCAAGTGGGCGGCGGCGATGGCGGAGTACCTCGAATGAACGACCGCAGCACCTCGCTGGTGCCCGTGGTCATGCTGGTACTGCTGGCGGCGCTGACCTTCTGGCTCAGCCGCCTGATCGAGGGCGACAAGCCGCGGGCGCCGCTGCGCCACGATCCGGATTACATTGTCGAGCGCTTCGAGCTGCGGCGCTTCGATCTGGAAGGCAAGCTGCAGCACACCCTGCTCGGCGAGCGGCTGCTGCACTACCCCGACGACGACACGACCGTGGTCAGCGCCCCGCGCCTCACCTTCCACCAGAACACGCCGACCGAGATCAGCGCGGGCATGGCCAACATCGGCCGCGACGGCAAGGAGGTCGACCTCGTGGATTCGGTGCGGATCATCCGCCAGGCAGCCGAGGGCGATGCCGCGCCGACCCGGCTCGAGACCCGCAGCCTGAAGATGTTTCCCGACGAGGAACGGGGCCTCACCCGGGACGCCGTGACCATCACGCAAGGCCGCAGCGTGGTCAGGGGCCAGGGCATGGAAATCGACAACAAGACCGGCGTCTCGGTGCTGTACGGCCGCGTCAAAGGAACCCTCTACAGCAAACAGACGGAGAAACCATGAACGCATTCCCCAAGATCGCCGTCCTCGCCGGCTGCATCTGCCTGGCATTGGCGACCGGTGCCGCCCGGGCGGAAAAGGCCGACCGCGACAAGCCGGTCAACATCGATGCCGACCGGGTCAGCGTCGATGACCTGAAAAAGCAGCAGACCTTCGAAGGCAACGTGCAGCTGGCCAAGGGCACGCTGGTGATACGCGCCGAGCGCATCGTCGTGCATCAGGACGAAGACGGCTACCAGCGCGGCGTCGCCAGCGGCGGTGCGACCCTGGCGAACTTCCGCCAGAAGCGCGAGGGCCTCGACGAGTACATCGAGGGCGAGGCCGAGCGCATCGAGCATGATGCCAAGGCCGAGAAAACCGAGTTCTTCGGCCGCGCCAGGGTCCGCAGCGGACTCGACGAGGTGCGCGGCCAGTTCATTTCCTACGATGCGCGCAGCGAGCAGTACTTCGTCACCAGCGGGCCCAACGGCACGCGCGCACCCAGCGGCAGCCGCGAACGCGTGCGCGCCATCATCCAGCCGCGAACCGGCGCCGCCGGTGCCGCTCCGACCGTGGCCGGGGTCGCGCTCAAGGAAACCCAGGATATCGGCAAGTCAACCCAGGAGAAGGTGAAATGAATTTCGAGAACATCCTCGTCGAGGCGCGCGGCAAGGTCGGGCTGATCACGCTCAACCGGCCCAAGGCCCTCAATGCGCTCAACGACACGCTGATCGACGAGCTCGGCGCGGCGCTGGACGGCTTCGAGGCCGACGAGAACATCGGCTGCATCGTCGTCACCGGCTCGGAGAAGGCCTTTGCCGCCGGCGCCGACATCGGTGCCATGTCGAGCTGGAATTTCATGGACGTGTACAAGGCGAACTACATCAGCCGCAACTGGGATCGCGTCGCCCGCTGCCGCAAGCCGATGATCGCCGCCGTGGCGGGTTTCGCGCTGGGCGGCGGCTGCGAACTGGCGATGATGTGCGACATGATCATCGCCGCCGACACGGCGAAGTTCGGCCAGCCCGAGATCAAGCTTGGCGTCACACCGGGGGCCGGCGGCACACAGCGCCTGCCGCGTGCCGTCGGCAAAGCCAAAGCCATGGACATGTGCCTCACTTCGCGTTTCATGGATGCGGCCGAAGCCGAGCGGTCCGGACTCGTGGCCAGGGTCATTCCCGCCGACAAGCTGCTCGAGGAAACCCTCGCGGCAGCCGCCGTCATCGCCGGCTACTCATTGCCTGTGGTGATGATGATCAAGGAATCGGTCAATCGCGCCTACGAATCGGCCCTGCAGGAGGGCCTGCTGTTCGAGCGCCGGACTTTCCATTCGACGTTTGCCCTCGATGACCAGAAGGAAGGCATGGCCGCCTTCGTCGAAAAAAGGAAGCCCAGCTTCCGCAACCGCTGAAATCATTCCGCAGCGCACCAACAAGGGCCCTCCGGGGCCCTTGTTGTTTTGCTCAACCAATTGTTTTCATAATATTAATCAGACGTCGAAAAATATTTGTTGCGACGCACCAAAAAAGTCTTGACAGGGGATTCCCGATGCCTATAATGGGAACCATGATGCACTGCAACATCGCTCCGGAGGGATAGGGGCGGTCAAGAAAAAAACCTTTTTGAATCCAGTCCAATCTTAGGAGATCACCATGAACAACGTAGCCGCCGAGCAATTCGCCACCGCCAACAAAGCCAACGTCGAGACCCTGCTGACCATCGCCAACACGGCCTTCGCCAGCGCCGAGCGCCTCGCCGCCCTGAACCTGAACACCGCCCGCGCCGTCCTCGAGGACAGCGTTGCCAACGCCAAGGCCCTGCTGGCCGTCAAGGACGTGCAGCAACTGGTTGCCATGCAGGCTTCGCTGGCCCAGCCCGCCGTCGAGAAGGCCGTTGCCTACTCCCGCAGCGTGTACGAAATCGCCACCCAGACCCAGGAAGAGCTGTCGAAGGTCGTCGAGAGCCAGTTCTCGGAAATGAACAAGAACGTCGCCACCGCCCTCGACAAGGCCGCCAAGAACGCCCCGGCCGGTTCCGATGTCGCCGTGGCTGCCGTGAAGTCGGCGATCGCCGCCGCCAACTCGGCCTACGACAGCATGACCAAGGCTGCCAAGCAAGTCGCCGAGATCGCCGAAGCCAACGTGGCTGCCGCGACCTCCGCCACCGTCAAGGCCGTCGGTTCCGGCGCCGCCGCTCCGAAGGCCAAGAAGGCTGCCTGAGAAACACTGTAACGTCTCCTCCTCCGGCCCCGCAATGGGGCTGGTTTCAAGCCCGATGCCACAAGCATCGGGCTTTTTTTATGCCCGCTCGAAACGAGCGGACGGTATCCTGGTGATATGTCCCTGCGGGACGCGGAGACGGTATCCCGCTTGCGGGAGGGGTAGTTCGGTCGCGGTCGCGACCGAAGCAATCAGACTTTCCGCAACCGCTCGCCGGCCGCCGCCAGCGTGCTTTCCGTCTTGGCGAAGCAGAAGCGGATCACACGGTGATCGGCGCCATCCGGATTGAAGACCGAGACCGGGATCGCCGCCACGCCGAATTCCCTGGTCAGACGCTGGACGAAGCTGGTGTCGGGCTCGTCACTGATCGCGCCGTAGGTGGCAAGCTGAAAATACGTTCCCGCACAGGGCAGGAGTTCGAACTTCGACCCCTCCAGCTGCCGGCGGAAAAAATCGCGCTTGGCCTGGTAGAAGGCGGCCAGGTTGTCGGCGAATTCCGGCTTGGCGCGCATGAAATCGGCCAGCGCCAGCTGCGATGGATGATGAACGGTGAACACGATGAACTGGTGCGCCTTGCGAAACTCGGTGGTCAGCGCGCGCGGCGCCAGGCAGTAGGCAACCTTCCAGCCGGTGAAGTAGTCTTGCCGAAGCTAGAAACCACGAAGCTGCGCTCGCGCAGGCCCGGATAGCGCGTCACGCTCTCGTGGCGTCGCCCCGTCGCCTGGTCGAACACCACGTGCTCATAGACCTCGTCGCTGACGACGACGATCTTGGTATCGCGGACCAGGGATTCCAGCATCGCCATGTCCCCGGCGGTCCACACCGAGCCGCTCGGATTGTGCGGCGAATTGATGATGATCATGCGCGTGCGCGGCGTGATCAGCGAACGCACCTCGTCCCAGTCCGGCCTGAAGTCGGGGAAGCGCAGATGGGCGTATACGGGATGGCCGCCGTTGAGTTCGATGCCCGGCACGTAGGAGTCGTACACCGGCGCGAAGACGATCACTTCGTCGCCGGGCCGCACGCAGCAGGCGATCGCCGTGAAGATCGCCTGCGTGGCGCCGGCCGTGACGGTGATTTCGCTTTCCGCGTCGTAGCCGGCGAGGTACAGCCGCTGCACCTTTTCCGCGATCGCTTCGCGCAGCGGGGCGACCCCGGCCATCGGCGGATACTGGTTGGCGCCCGCCGCCATGTGGTGGCCGACGCGCTCGAGCAGCAGCGGGGCCGGCGAAAAATCCGGAAAGCCCTGCGACAGGTTGATCGCACCGTGCTCAGCGGCAAGCCGCGACATGACGGTGAAGATCGTGGTGCCGACATTGGGCAGCCGGGAAGCGGGAAAGAAAGCCATGCGCGGATGGGGGCGGCAACGCCCCCTTGCGGATTCAGTCCAGGCCGAGCAGTTCCACTTCGAACACCAGCGTCGCATTCGGCGGAATCACGCCGCCGGCGCCGCGCACGCCGTAGCCGAGATCGGGCGGGATGGTCAGCTTGCGCGTGCCGCCGATCTTCATGCCCTGCACCCCCTCGTCCCAGCCGGCGATGACGTGGCGCGCACCCAGCGCGAAGGCAAACGGATCATTGCGGTCCTTGCTCGAGTCGAACTTGCGTCCGTCGGTCAGCCAGCCCGTGTAATGCACGGTGACATGCTGGCCGGCCGCCGCCTCGGCGCCGTCGCCGACAACCAGGTCTTCGATGATCAGCCCGCTGGCCGTGGTGACTTGACTCATTGCCCTGCTCCCTTGGGTGGTTTCGAGAAGCCGCGATTATGCCTGAGCGCCATTCGGGAACCGGGGACGGAAGATGCCATCGACGCAGATCGGGGCCAGGGGGGCGGCGAACAGCCGGCCCTGGAAATGGTCGCAGCCCAGCGCGCGCAGCGAATCGAGCTGCTCGCGCGTCTCCACGCCCTCGGCGAGTAGGTCCAGGTCCAGGCTCTTCGCCAGGCCGACGATCGCGTGCACGATGGCCGCATCGTCGCGATCGGTGGTCAGGTCACGAATGAAACTCTGGTCGATCTTGAGCTTGTGTACCGGAAAGCGCTTGAGGTAGGCAAGGCTGGAATAGCCGGTGCCGAAATCGTCGATCGAAAGCCGCACTCCCATCGCCGCGATCTCCTCCAGGCGCGCGCGGGTCTCCTCGACGTCATGCATCAACGTGCTTTCAGTGATCTCCAGCTCCAGCAGGCGCGCCGGCTGCCCGGCATCGGCGAGGATGCGGCGCAGGCTGCCGACCAGGTCCTTGGCGCGGAACTGGCGCGGTGACAGGTTCACCGAGATCGGCAGCAGCGGCTGCCCCTGCTGCTGCCACATCCGGTTCTGGCGCAAGGCGGCGCCGAGAACCCACTCGCCGAGCGGGACGATCAGTCCGGTTTCCTCGGCGATCGGGATGAATTCCGCCGGCGGAATCACGCCCTGCTCGGGATCCTTCCAGCGCACCAGGGCCTCGACGCCGCACACCGCGCGCCGCGACCACTGCACCAGCGGCTGGTAATGGAGCAGCAGCTGTCCCGTCTCGATGGCATGGCGCAGCTTGTTC
>JALHNN010000182.1 GCA_022843505.1 Sulfuritalea sp. | reverse complement strand
AAGGCCAGGCCGACGCCACCATGCTCGCCATGGCCGGGTTGAAGCGGCTGGGGCTGGAGCACGTCGCCACCTCGGCCATCGACCATTTCCTGCCCGCCATCGCCCAGGGCGCCATCGGCATCGAGGCGCGGCTCGACGACACGGAAATGGCAGAGTTGCTGCTCGCCATCAACGACGCGGCGACCTGGCACTGCGTCACCGCCGAGCGGGCATTGCTCGCGGCGCTGGACGGCTCGTGCAGGACGCCGATCGCCGGTTTGGCCAAGCTGGAGAACGGCCGTGTCGCGCCCCTGCCGTCGGAGAAGGTAGTGGGGCCGATGGGCGACAAGGCGATCTTCCGTTTCCTTGAAAACTACGTGAATTTCTCGATCCGCTTCAAGATGGGCCTGCTGCGCGGCTTCAAGCGGCCGACGCCGATGGCGCCGCCGGCCTGCCCCTGCGACGAGCTCACGGTCGAGACCCTGGCCGAAGCCAAACCGCGCATGGATGCCGAACTGGTGCAGAAACCCCACTCCGACAAGCGTTGAAAGCGGCGGGCCGAAAGCTTATTCTGCGAACCTTGTCCTCGTAATCAAGTCAACTATTCATGCCGTAGTGCATCATTCCGTTTGCTCAGTACCCATCGATGAAACGCATTCTTTTTATTGCACCGCCATATCACTGCTGGGGCGTCCAGGTGATCGGCACCTGGCCGCCGCTGCAGATCGCCTACCTGGCCGGCGTGGCGCGCGCGGCCGGGCTCGAGGCGCGCATCTATGACGCGATGAACAAGTATGTCGACTTCGACGCGGTGCGCGCCGAGATCGAGCGCTTCCGCCCCGACTACGTGCTATCGCTCGACTACCTGCCGGTCTCGGGCGCGATCAGCACCGCCACGGTGCCGGCGGCGCTGCGCGCGCTGGCCATCGCCAAGGAAGTCGATCCGCAGATCACCACCATCATCGGCGGCCCGCACCCGACCTTCCTTTACAAGGAAATCCTGGCCACGCCGGAAAACGGCCCCGACGTCGTGCTGCGCGGCGAGCCCGAGGCCACGCTGGGCGAATTCCTGCGCAACCATCCCGACGGCAACTGGCGCCGCACCGACGGCATCGCCTATGCCATGGGCGGCATGCCGATGGCCAACCGCCTGCGCTCCCACATCGAGGATCTCGATGCCTTCGAGCCGGCCTGGGACCTGCTCGAGTGGGAGGACTACCACTACAACATCGCGCCCTACGGCCGCATGGCCTCGATCCTGACCACGCGCGGCTGCATGATGTCCTGCTCGTTCTGCTCGCATCGCGTGTTCTGGCGCGGCGATTGGCGCGTGCGCGACCCGGCCAAGGTGGTCGAGGAAATTCGCCTGCTGGTCGAGAAATACGGCGTCGAGTTCATCACCCTGATCGATCCCTATCCGACCAAGGACGCCGAGCGCTGGGAACGCCAGCTCGACCTGCTGATCGAGGCGAAAATTCCGGTGCGCCTGCTGATGGAAACGCGGGTGGAGGACATCATCCGCGATGCGCCCATTCTCCATAAGTACCGCGATGCGGGGGTGATGCATATCTACGTCGGCGCCGAGAGCAGCTCCGACACCACGCTGAACAGCCTCAACAAGGGCACCACGGTCGACCAGAACAAGCATGCCATCGACCTGCTGCGCGAGGTCGGCATCATGACCGAGGCCTCGTTCATGATCGGCTTCCCCGACGACACGCCGGAGAGCATCACGCGCACCATCGGCGAGGCGATCCGCCTCAACCCGGACATCGCGGTGTTCCCGCTGATCACGCCGATGCCCTTCACGCCGCTGTTCAAGGAAATGAAGGACCGCATCCGCGTTTTCGACTGGTCCAAGTACAACCTGATGACGCCGATCATCGAGCCGCACGCGATGTCCCTCGACGACGTGCTCAAGGAACTGGCGCGCTGCTACATGACCTTCTACGGCAACAAGATGAAGGAGGTCATGACCCTGCCCGACGGCTTCAAGCGGCGCTACATGCTGTCCGCCTTCAAGGCCATGATGAAGGACTTCCACAAGCATTTCGACTTCGGCGACACGCCCATCCCCCACGACATGGCGGGGCTGCGCGAACTGAAGAGCGCCATCGACGCGGACTGAGCCCGTGCGCCATGGCCCAGGGCGCGCGCGGGATCGCGGCATGACCCGGACCCCGGTGCCGGAGAGCCGGCCATGAGCAAGCGCAAGGCGGCGAAGCCATTGCGGCCGGCAGCGGAGGATGCCGATGCCCGGTTTGCGCGCGCCATGGATTTGCACCGCGGCGGCGACATCGCGGGCGCCAGCCGCCTCTACGCGCAGATCCTCGAAGCCCATCCGCGCCATGCCAATGCCATGCATTTCCTCGGCCTGGCGCAGCAGCAGGGCGGGCGGCTGGACCAGGCGGCACGGCTGATGGAGGACTCGATCGCACTGGCGCCGCAGGTGCCGGCCTACCATGGCAATTTCGCCAACCTCTGCGCGGTCTCGGGACAGTTCGCCAAGGCGGAGGATGCCTGGCGGCGGCTGGCCGCGCTCGATCCGGAAAACCCTCAGGCCTGGCTTCAGGTGGGGCTGCTTGCGCTGCACCGCGATGCTCTCGATACCGCCGCGGATGCGCTGCGCCGGGCTGCGGCACGCAGCCTCGGCAATCCCGCCCTGCTCCGGCAGATCGGCGACCTGCAGCGCAGGGCGAGGCTCCTCGATGACGCTCTGGCGACCGCGCAACACCTGGTCAGCCTGGTTCCGCGCGATGCTGCGGCCTTGAGCCTGCTCGCCGCCGTTCTGGTCCTGATGGGGCGGGCGGCGGACGCGGTGCCGATCTATCAGCGCGCGATTGCGGCGGCGCCCGCGGATGTGGAGGCGCGCAACAATCTCGGGCTCGTCTATACCGACCTGCGCTGCCATGCCCTCGCCGAGGAGGCCTTCCGCGGCGCGATTGCCGCCGATCCCGGTTCCGCCGCCGCGCATTTCCACTTCGCATGCGTTCGGCATCTGTGCGGCGATCAGGAGAGCGCCGGGGCCTCGTTGCGCACCGCCCGGAAGCTGGATCCGATGAACATCAAGGTGGCCCAAGGGAGCCTGTTCCTGATGAATTCCTCCGATGCGATCGGCGCTGGGGAACTGGCGGCGGAGCACCGCAGGTTTGGCGATCTGTTCGACCGGGGGGCTGCCGAGGCCGCCGTTGCGGGCCAGGGTCCGGCCGCTGCAGTGGTGCGACCCGATCCGGAACGCCGGCTGCGCGTCGGTTATGTCTCTGGCGATCTGCGCCGCCATCCCGTGGGTTTTTTCCTTCAGGCCATCCTCGCGCATGCACCCGCGAACGGGGCGGAGATCTATATTTACGCGACGGCCTCCGGCGGTGACGAACTCACCCGCGAGCTGTTCGCGAGGGCCGCCGCCTGGCGCGAATGCTGGCGTCTCGACGATGCGGCGCTGGCCGTGCGCATCCGCGCCGACCGGATCGACGTCCTGGTCGACCTGGCCGGACATACCCGCTCCAATCGCCTGTCGATGTTCAGCCACCGTCCGGCGCCGGTCCAGGCCACCTACCTCGGCTATTGCAACACCACCGGCATGCCTTCGATCGGCTGGCGGATCACCGACGCCCTGGCCGATCCGCCGGAACTGGAATCCCTGTCCACCGAACGGCTGGTCCGCCTGCCGGACAGCTACTACTGCTACCAGCCGCAGCCGGATGCGCCCGCCGTGGGGCCGCTGCCGGCTCTGAGCCGGGGCGGCGTCACCTTCGGTTGCTGCCTGAACCTGGGCAAGGCGTCGGCAAGCACCCTGGCGCTATGGGCCGCGGTTTTGCGCGCGGTGCCTGGCTCGCGCCTGCTGCTGCAGGCCGCGGCGCTCGATGAGGCCGTCGTCCGCGGACATCTGCTGGACCGCCTCGCCGGCTTGGGCATCGATGCCGCGCGCGTCGAACTGCGGCCGTTTGCGCCTTTCCCCGGCCACTTCGCCACCTATGACGAGATCGACATCGGCCTCGACACGACGCCGTTCAACCTGGCGACCAACCTCGTCGAAGGGCTGTGGCAGGGCGTGCCCTTCGTCAGCCTGATCGGTGACCGCCCGCCGGCTCGCATGGGCTTCAGTCTGCTGTCCGCGGCCGGGATGCCCGAACTCGCGGCGCCGACCGCCGAGGACTTCGTGCGCATCGCCGCCGGACTGGCACATCCGGATGCCCTCGAGGCCCTGGCGGCGCGGCGCGCCGGCATGCGCGCGCGGCTGGAGGCATCGCCGCTGCTCGACGGCGCGGCCAAGGCCGCAGCGCTGGAGGACGCCTACCGGCAGATGTGGCGGGAACACTGCCGGACGGCATGAGACCATCCCCGCCTTGCGTCGCCGCACCCGACGGCGCTCCGCCTCATCGCGTGTTCTTCAGCGGATCGTCGAACTTGGGGATCACCCGCTCGGCGCGCAGCACGCCCGCCTGCAGGCGACCGAAGGCCACGGCTTCCTGGCCTTCGCGCAGCAGCGCCGGCAGCGTGCCGTCGAATTCCACGTCGAGATCCTTCGCGCCGTCGCTCAGCACCAGTCGCGCCGGTACGCCCGGTGAGCCGGGGCGCAGCGAACCGGGCTTGACGACGCCGCCGACGCGCAGCGGGGCATCGGTCGGCGTACCAGCAGCGCCGACTTTGCTCGGCGGCACGAAATACGACATCTCGCGCTCGGGGCCGAAGATCAATGCGCCCGCGGCCAGCAGGGCCACGGCCGTTCCCGCCGCCAGCCATTTTCTGTTGCCATCCATGCCGTCGCTTCCCTCCCGGAACCGGGCCGTGCCCGTCTGCCGCCCATGATAGCGGCCTGGCGGGGACTCAGCGCGGCGCCGCATCGCCTGTTCTTCGCTGCCGGCGCGCTGCAGGCGATCCTGGCGATGCTGGGCTGGACCGCCTGGCTCGCCGCGCGCGAGGCCGCTGCGGCCATCGCCCTGCCGCTGCCCCCGGCGTGGCTGCACGGCTGGCTGACGATGTTCGGCATGCTGGCCTTCTTCATCACCGGCTTTACCCTGACCACGGTCCCGGCCTGGCTCGGCGCGCCGCCGCCGCCGCGGCGCGAATGGCTCGCGGCCGCCCTGGCCATGATCGGCGGCCTGGCGTTGGCCTGGCTCGGGATCTGGCTCGGCGACGGGGTTCTGGCGGCCGGGGTGGTGCTGCATTGGGCCGGCTGGAGCGTGGCCACGCTGGCCGTGCAGCGCGTCATCGCGCACAGCCGGCATCCGGGCAAGGGCCACTTCTACATCGCCGTGGCGGTCATCGTCTGCGGTCTGTGTGCCGAAATCACCTTTGTCGCGGCGGCGCTGACGGCGACCCCGGCCTACAACGCCATCGCGCGCAGCGCGGGACTGTGGCTGTTCCTGCTGCCTACCTTCCTGCCGATCAGCCACCGCGTGATACCGCTGTTTACACGCATGGCCGTGCCGGGTACGCCGCTCTACCAGCCGCTGTGGATGCTGCCGCTGATGACGCTGGCTTGCCTTGCCCATTTCCTGTTCGACGTTGCGGGCCTGGGACGCTGGCTGTGGCTGGCCGACCTGCCGCTGCTGGCGATCGCCCTGCTGCTCGCGCTGCGCTGGCAATCCTGGCGCCATCTGCGCCATCCGGCGGTGGGCATGCTGCACCTGTCCTTTGCCTGGCTGCCGCTGGCGCTGGCGCTTTACGTCGCGCAAGGCCTCGGTGCGCCGCTCGGGCAGGCCCCGCTGCATGCCCTGGTAGCCGGTTATTTCGGGTCCACGGTGCTGGCGATGTCGGCCCGCATCAGCCTGATTCATGCCGGTCGGCCGCCGGCCTGGCCGCCGCGCCTGGCCATCGCGCTGCTGGTCTATCAGGCCGTTCCCCTGCTGCGCCTGGCCGCCGAAATGCCGGGCCTTGCGCCCTTCGCCGCCGCATTGCAGGTCGCGGCTGGCGTGGTCTGGATCGGCTGCTGGCTGGTCTGGTGCCGCGAAGTGCTGCCCCTGCTGGCGCGATCCGACTAGGGCGTGTTCTCATCCGGGCGACGAAACCTGTCGTCCGGATGCAGGCATCCCGTGGCTCAGGCGGCGCCTTCATGCCAGCGGGTTCACCGCCCGGGCGCTCCGCGGGAAGTCGGGA
>JALHNN010000181.1 GCA_022843505.1 Sulfuritalea sp. | reverse complement strand
GGCGAACTGCCCTACGTCGGGCCCCTGACCAAGCTGCCCAAGGAATTCATCGACATGAATCTCGCCTTCTCGCGCGTTCCCGGCGAACCCAAGCGCTACGTGCAGGACCTGTTGCGCGATCGCGGCGCGGACGTCGCGCGCCTGCTGAAGGACGAGAACACCTACGTCTATATCTGCGGCCTCAAGGGCATGGAGAAAGGCGTCGAGGAAGCTTTCACCGCGCTATGCCAGGCAAACGGCCTCGACTGGGGCAGCCTGCGCCCGCAGATGCTGCAGCAGGGGCGGTATCACGTCGAGACGTATTGAGGGTCGCGAATCCCGGCGCCCCTTTGCCCGGGATTCGCGCGCGCCTGGATCGGCTTGCCGGCCACTGCACGAAGTCCGACCGGAAAAGCCAATCCTCTATATCATCCCCTCCACGGCAACGACAGGGCACGGGATTGGAGGCGCGATGGACCAAGGACGCTGGACATGGAGAGTTGCGCTGGCAGCGCTGATGCTGTCGGCGTCCGCCGCATTCGCGCAGGAGGATGGCAATCGTCCATCCGGCGACGCTTCCGAACTGTCGCCCCGCAAGGACGCGGTGTATGCCCTTTACGAACTGATGTCAGGCATGTGGAATGCCCCCCCCGGGGGCAGCCGTGCCGCCGAGGCCTGCGACATGAATGGAGAAATCATGGAACGGGTGCGCAAGCTCGCCACCCGTCCGATCCCCGAGTACGCCGCGATGATCCGTTCGTCGATTGCGCTCAAGGAAGCCTGCGATGACAATGAGGACGCCAGCGTCGAGCGCGAGATCGACCGAATCGGCATCCTGTTCTACCGCGCGCGCATCGCGCGAATGATCTACAAGTAGCATCGGCGCCCTGCCCCATCCCGCCTACCTGTCGCTCGCGCTACGCGGAGGATCCCATGCTTCGCACGCGGCTCACCGCTTCAACGCCGTATCGCCAGCGCCGACTCTTGGTACCGGCGAGCTTCTCGCATTGCCCGGGCCAGCGGTGATGAACCCTGGAAGTTCCGCCCGGGCCAACTGAGTCCAGCTGCCTGGCATCGTCCGCATGCTCGCCGCCATCACCCTGCTGCTCGTCTATCAACTGGCCGGTGAAGTCATCGCCCAGGTCTTCGCCCTGCCCGTGCCCGGGCCGGTGATCGGCATGGGTCTGCTGTTCGGTACGCTGGCGGTGCGCGGCGCGGTATCGGACGAGTTGCGTGGGACGGCCAACGGGCTGCTGCAGCACTTGTCGCTGCTGTTCGTGCCGGCGGGCACCGGGGTAATGCTGCACTTCAATCGGCTGGCGGACGAATGGCTGGCGCTGCTGGCCTCGCTGCTGGTGAGCACGGCGCTGACCATCGCCGTGAGCGCGCTGCTGATGCGCGCGCTGATGGCGCGTGGCGGCGCGGACGAGGGGCGGGAATCATGAACCCGGTGACGCCGCGCCTTGGCGAGATCTGGGTCTATCTCTCGGCCTCGCCGCTGCTGGGCCTGACCTTGACCCTGCTGGCCTACCAGGCGGCCTTCTGGCTGCACAAGCGCTGCAACGGCCACCCGGCGGCCAACCCGGTGCTGCTCTCGGTGCTGGCGCTGGTGGCGATCCTGTGGGCAACCGGCACCCCCTACGCGACCTATTTCGAGGGCGCACAGTTCGTGCACTTCCTGCTCGGTCCGGCCACGGTGGCGCTGGCGATCCCGCTCTACGCCCAGCTTGCGCGCTTGAAGCGCCTGGCGCTGCCCCTCCTGGCGACGCTGGTGGCGGGCTCGATCACGGCGGCGGTATCGGCAGTGGCGGTGGCGGCGGCGTTTGGCGGCAGCACGTTGACGCAGCTGTCGCTGGCGCCCAAGTCGGTGACGACGCCGATCGCCATGGGCATCGCCGAGCGCATCGGGGGACTGCCCTCGCTGACCGCGGTACTGGTGATCATCACGGGAATACTCGGCGCCATCGGCGCGCGCTACGTGTATCGCCTGCTCGCCGTGAAGGACGAGACGGTGCGCGGCTTCGCCCTGGGCCTGGCCTCGCACGGCATCGGCACGGCGCGCGCCTTCCAGGAAAGCGAACAGGCCGGCGCCTTCGCCGCGCTGGCGATGGGCTTGAACGGCCTGGCCACGGCACTGTTGGTGCCGCTGCTGCTGCCAGTGCTGGCGCGCTGAAAGTTCCTGCCGGGGCGCAGAGTGGCGGCGCCGAAGGGCCGCTGCAATCCCCGGCGTCGCCAGCCCGGCGCCGCAAAGCACTGGGCCATGAGCCAGGATGCGGCAGACGCGGCTAAGCCGGTTTCCAGCGCCCCCATTTCGTATGGCGCATGTAGGGGACGACATGGCCCGCGCTCGATAGTTCGTCGAATCGCCCGGGCGTGAACTCGTAGCTTCTGTCACAGCGGGGACAGCGAAACCTGAGCGGCGCGCCGCCGGCCGCGGCATCTCCCGGCGCAGGGGCCTCCAGCCCGTACTGGCTGTGATTGCATCGGCCGCAGCGACAGGGCGGCAGGACCGGCCGCCAGAACGCCAGCGCGACATGCGCCAGGCCGAGCAGGATGATCGGCGACGCCGCGACGAGCATTCCCGTCGTCAGCCCCTCGATCGCGCCATGCCCCATGGCCTTGCCGATGAGCGCACCGACAAGGGCACACGTCGCGAACCATGCGGGATAGGCACGCTCGAGGTTCATCGGACTATTTCCAGGGCCATCCGCCGTCGATCTCGCCGTGCTCGAAGAAGGTCCGGCACCGGTCGCACAGGTACAGCACCGGTGAATTCATGTGGGGCGTGCTCAGCGAACGGGACCTGCCCTTGCATCGCGGGCAGGCATGGATGCGCCCGTGGGCCCAGAACACGATGCCGCAGACGACAGGGGCGATCCAGATCAAATGTGCATTCAGCCCCCAATGCGCCAACAGCGGGATGCCGGGAAAGGTCACCAGCAGCACCAGTGCCAGAAAAATCCGGAACTGCCGGGCGGCCTTTTCGGAAAACGGCACCTCAGCGTAGTCTCGCCCCGCGGCATGAAGCTGCGTCCCGTCTTCGGAGAAAAAGACATCCTTGTAGCGATAACCCTTGCGCTGCCCGGTCCTGTCCGAAGTCATCGCCGCAGTCTAGCAAAACCGCTTGCCGCCCGGCCGGACGAGACCCGGCGGCGCCAGCGCCGGACGGCTGCTTGTAGCCGACCCAGACAATGCGGGATACTTTGCCGATTGTCCGCTTTGGAATCCTGCCCCCCCAGAATGAAGCCCATGCAAGCCTGCTACATCGAGCGCTACGGCGGCCCCGAGGTCATCAAAATCGGCGTGTTGCCAGCGCCGACTCCCGGCCCCGGCGAACTGGTGTTCCGCATGGAAGCGGCAAGCGTCAACCCCGTGGATTTCAAGACCCGCAATGGCATGCTGCGCGCGCTGCAGTCCTACCGCATGCCGGCCATCCTCGGCAACGACGCCGCCGGCGTGGTGACGGCGCTCGGGTCCGGCGTGCAGGGCTTCGCCCTCGGCGACCGCGTCGCGGCGCGGCTGGACAAGGCGCGCATGGGCGGCTTTGCCGAATACGTGCTGGCGCGCCAGCAGGATCTGGCGCGAATACCCGCGGGAGTGGATTTCGCGCCGGCCGCAGCGGCGGCGCTGGCGGGGCTGACGGCCTGGCAATGCCTGACCGAGGTGCTGCGCGTAGCGCCCGGCGAGCGCGTGCTGATCCATGCCGGCGCCGGCGGCGTCGGCCACCTGGCGATCCAGCTCGCCCACGGCCTCGGCGCCCATGTCACGACCACGGCATCGGCCGCCAGCCACGAATGGTTGCGCGGCCTGGGTGCGGACCAGTGCATCGATTACCGCACGACCGATTTCAGCCGCGAATGCGCGCCCTTCGATGCGGTACTCGACACGATGGGAGGCGAAACCCTGTTGCGCTCGATCGCCCATACGCGGCGCGGCGGCCGCGTGGTCAGCGTGGGCGACCTGCCGACGCCGGAAATCGCCGCCGAGTTCGGCAAGCCCTGGCTGGCACCGGTGTTCTGGCTGATCTCGCACAAGCCGCGGGCGGCGGCGCGCGCCGCCGGCGTGGCCTATCGCTACTGGTTCATGCGCGCTGACGGCGCTCAGCTTGCGCTGCTGCTGGACAGGATCGCGCGCGGCGAACTCATTGTGAACATCGCCCAGGAATTCCTGCTGGCGCAAACGCCCGAGGCACTGCGCCTGTCCGAGGCGGGCCGGGTGCACGGCAAGCTGGTGATCCGCCCCTGACGCCGGGCGAAAGTTTCAGCGATCCTTGCCCGTGAGCTTGCGCAGGTAGGCAACGCGGTCCTGCTCTTCGCGCAGGCGCACCTCTTCCCGGGATTGGCTCCAGGGGAAGACCACGAAGGCGGCCCCCAGCATCACCAGCAGCAGGCCGAAGGCCTCGTCGAGGCCCGTGCCGAAGCCAACCACGATGGGGGCGACGGCCACACCGGTCATCACGAAATCGACGATGTCGTCGGGTCTGGGGTAACCGCAAGCGGCGAGGATCCTGGCGAGCATGGCAACCTCCCTGTCGGGGCGGGCAGCCTGACCGGCTTTCCCGGCGGCCACCCTGTTGATCATGTCAACGACACTCGGGCGGCGGGCTTGAGAACCGCCAGGGACTTGCTCAGTCGGCGAAAGCGTACTCTGCGCTCTTGACGGCCCCGGCGGCCAGGGTCACCTTGCAGGTATGGCGGCCGTAGCTCTTGGGTTCGGCCAGCAGCACCACGCCGGATTCGGGAACGGTGGCGCTGAACTTCCATTCCTCGACGAAGCCCCTGAACTTCGCGCTGCTCATGCCCAGCGTCACCTGCCTGCAGACCGACTTCATGCGATCCTCGCCCGTGACGTTGAAATAGGTGAAGAAGATGGCGGCGAGAACAACGGGCGCCCCGAACAGCAGGCCGAGGCCTTTGGCAAGTGGTGTCATGGCCGGGATGATACCCGGCGCCGACGCGCCACGCGAGTCGGCGCCGGCAGGGCGCATCAGGGCCGGATGTAGGCCCAGCCTTCGCGCTGCTTCTGCATCAGTTCGACGACGCCGGCCTTGACGTAGCCGATCTTGTCGATCATGTCCTCGCGCTTCATCTTCTGGTTGGTCATCGTGTTCTCGCAGGCCACCACCTTGACCCCCGCGGCCATGGCGTCGATGACGCGGTTGGCAACGGTGGCGTCGGCCTTCAGCATGCCGATGCCGGGGCCGTAGGCGACGATCTCGATCTCGGTGTTGGCGGCGCCGAGGTCGCCCTGAACGTTCTTGATGTTGTTGAGTGCCAGGTTCCACTTCGCCGGATCGGAGTCGCTGACCTGGAAGATCACGCGGGCCTTGCCCGGGGGATCGGCGGCCAGGGCCAGGGACGGCGCGGTCAGGGCAAGTACGGCAACAAGCAGGCTGGTTCGGGCGGCATGGCGGATCATGGGTTCTCCTCGCGGTGATGGTCTGTCGGGGCAATACTGCCTCAAGACGCGCCGCGCCTGGACTTTATTCCTTGTGCGCTGCCGCATCAAATTGCGGGAATAATCCGGGACCGCGGCGCGTCTCACTCCGAACCATGACCATCCTGTCCTTCCTCTTCCACAGCCGGCAATGGCGCGAGAGCCTTGAAGCATCCCGCCCGGCGCTGTACCGCGTGGCCTACGCCTGGTGCCGCGACGCGGCGCTCGCCGATGATCTGGTACAGGAGGCGACGGCCAAGGCCCTGGAGCGCGGCGACCAGTTGCGCGACCCGACGCGCTTCAAGGGCTGGCTGTTCGCCATCCTCTCGCGCTGCTGGCACGACCACCTGCGGGCGCGGCATCCCCACGAGGATATCGACGAGCTGTCCGACGAACAGCTCGCCGGCGGCCCCACGCCGCCCGAGGAAGCCGAGCGGCGCCAGACCGTGGCCCGGGTGCGCGCCGCCGTGGCGCGCCTGCCGGTCGGCCAGCGCCAGGTGCTGACCCTGGTCGACCTCGAGGAGTTCGGCTATGCCGAGGTCGGCGAAATCCTCGCCATACCCATAGGCACGGTGATGAGCCGCCTGCACCGCGCGCGCCGCGCCCTGCGCGAGGACTTGCTGCGCATCGAGGCCGCGGCGACGCTACGGAGGGTGAAATGAAGCA
>JALHNN010000180.1 GCA_022843505.1 Sulfuritalea sp. | reverse complement strand
CGGTAGTGTGCCGAGTTTTGTGCAAAAAGCGTCTGCAGTAGAAGGCAGGCGGGTGGTCATGGTAAAGGTTGATTGTCCAGATCGACCTTAACCCCTTGGGAGGGAACCATGACCACGAGGAAGGGTAATACGAAGCTGAAGGCGGTGGAAGCGGTGTCTGCGGACCGTGACCTGATGAAGGCGCTGATGAAGGAGGCTCTGCAGGAAGTGCTGGAAGGCGAGATGACCGAGTTTCTGGGAGCGACGCCCAGCGAACGGACGGAGGCCCGCAGCGGCTATCGCGCCGGGTATTACGGCCGGAACCTGGTGACGCGTATCGGCAAGCTGGAACTGCGGGTGCCGCGGGATCGCAGCGGGGAATTCTCCACGGCGCTGTTCGAGCGCTATGCCCGCAG
This sequence comes from Sulfuritalea sp., assembly GCA_022843505.1. Taxonomy (GTDB): domain Bacteria; phylum Pseudomonadota; class Gammaproteobacteria; order Burkholderiales; family Rhodocyclaceae; genus Sulfuritalea. The sequence continues at coordinate 5,731 of JALHNN010000180.1, read as the reverse complement.
CGAGAAGGCCCTGGTGGCGGCGTTGGCCGAAATGTATGTTCAAGGCGTGTCCACCCGCAAGGTCAAGGCCATCACGGAAGAGCTGTGCGGCCACAGCTTCTCGGCCAGCGCCATCAGCGCGATCAACAAGGGGTTGGATGACACCTTGGCCCGGTTTGCCAATCGACATCTTGATGAACCGTACCCCTACCTGATCCTCGATGCCCGGTACGAACGGGTACGCGACGCCGGGGTGATCGCCCACCGTGCCGTCCTCATCGCCATCGGCATCAACTGGGAAGGTCAGCGGCAGGTTCTGGCGGTCGAGATGGCCAACCGCGAGAGTCAGAGTAGCTGGAAGGAGTTTCTCCTGCGCCTGAAGGAGCGCGGCCTGTCGGGCGTGGAATTCGTCGTTTCCGACGACCATGCCGGGCTCAAGAAGGCCATCTTCGAGGTCCTGACCGAAGCCGCCTGGCAGCGCTGCTACGTACATTTCCTCAGGAACGCCCTGGATTACCTCCCGAGGAAGGCCGACGACGACTGTCTCCAGGAACTGCGCTGGATCTACGACCGGCGGGACATCCAGGAGGCCCAACGCGATCTGGCGGCCTGGATTGGCAAGTGGCAAGGCAAGTATCCGAAGCTGGTCGACTGGGCCGAGGCCAACATCGTCGAGACACTGACCTTCTACCGACTGCCCCGCGCCCACCACAAGCACCTCAAGAGCACGAACATGCTGGAGCGGCTGAACGAGGAGATCAAGCGCCGCACCCGTGTCGTTCGTATCTTCCCCAACGCGGAATCCTGCCTGCGACTCATTCGCGCCCTGTGCGTCGAAACCCACGAAACCTGGCTGGAGGACAGCCGCTATCTCAACATGTCGCTCCTCGCAGAGCAGAAGAAGGAGTTGCTGAGATTGGCCGCCTGAAGCGGCCGCGCTGCCGGTGTCGCTGCGGGTTAGAGGGCCCTACGCGCCACCGGCAGCGCATAACCATCAACCTAAACTATGCCCTAGGAATTTGCACAACTTGACAGACACAACTGACGGATCCGGCGCGGTGCGGGCGCAGCTTTACCTTGATTTTCCCGGAAGGCTGCAGCAGACTGATCGGGCGTTGACACCCTGCCGATCCGCAGATGACAAGAACCAGGGGGAAACCAGAACGCAGGGGAGAAGCAAGCGTGACGAACCCGGTATTTCCGAAGGGCTGGTGGCGGACGTTCTTTGTCCCGTTCGCCGCAGCCGTCCTGATTGTCGGCGGCCTTTTGTTCGGCCTTGATCGCCGCAGCGAGGAAGCGATTTTTCGCGATGCCTACCTGAAGCGTGCCCAGGCACACTTTCGCGACATTCTGGTCACGCGACGCTGGAACTCCGACTACGGCGGCGTGTATGTGGAGAAGCTCCTCGGCGTCGAAACCAGCCCCTATCTGCCCGGAACCGACATCCAGGGCACAAACGGCAAGACCTACGCGCTGCGGAATCCGGCGTTGATGACACGGGAGATCGCCAACCTGATCGGACGCGATACCGACTACTGGTTTCGCACCACGGCGCTGCGCACGAAGAATTCGGCCAACGAACCCGACGCCTGGGAGCGCGAGGCACTCGAGCAGTTTGCGGCGGGTACGCGCAAGGAGATCTTCGAACGGAAGGTCGAGGGCGAGCGCTTGATGTTCCGTTACATGGCGCCCCTGATGTACGAGGAATCCTGTATTCCCTGCCACCAGGGGCTGGGTTTCAAGCTTGGGGATGTGCGCGGCGGGGTGAGCGTCAGCTTCGACATCACCTCGGAGCAGGCCGTCCGCGACACGCGGTTGCTGCAGCAGGGGCTGATATTCGGGGCCGCAAGCATCGGCCTGCTGCTGCTGGTAGTGACTCTGGCCCGACGCCACCACAAGAAAGTCGGTGACCTGTCGACCCGTTACGAAGCGCTGATGCACAGCACGGACGGCATCGTGTGGGAAGCGGACGCAAACAGTTTCGACTTCCGTTTCGTCAGCAAGAGTGCCGAAGCCCTGCTTGGCTACCCCCTGGATGAGTGGCTGCAGCCCGGATTCTGGGCGGAGCACCTTCATGCCGAAGACAGGGCAGGGGCGCTTGCGCGCCGCCGCGAGAGTGCAAGTCAGGCCGCCGCATACCAAACCGAGTACCGGTTTATCGCCAGGGACGGCAGCACCGTCTGGTTGCATGATTCGGTCACGGTCGGAGTCGAGGATGGATCCCCGGCCATTCTGCGCGGATTGATCACGATCATCACCGAAAGCAAGGAAGTCAGCCTGAAGGAATCCGCTTTGCTGGCGGAGAAGGAAACCATACTCGAGAATGCGCTGGTCGGCATCGTATTCCTGCGCAATCGTATCGTGACTTCCTGCAATCGCCGCATCGAGGAACTGTTCGGATATTCCCCCGGCGAACTGGTCGGCCAGTCGACCCGGGTGCTGTATCCGGACGACCAGACCTTCGAGGACATCGGCCGGCGGGCCTACGCATTACTGGCGACGGGACGCTCGTTCAGCGAAGAGGTGCAATTGCGCCGGCGCGACGGCAGCATTTTCTGGGGCGCGATTACCGGCCGCGCCGTCGACCCGGGCAAGCCCTTCGATGGCAGCATCTTCATCTATGCGGACATTTCGGAAAGGGTTCGCGCCGAAGAAGAAGTCAACAAGCTCACCCGCGCCGTCGAACAGAGCCCGGTCTCGATTGTGATTACCGGTCTCGACGGCGCGATCGAGTATGTCAATCCGCGCTTCTCTGCGGTTACCGGCTACAGCCGACACGAAGTGATGGGGCAGAATCCGCGAGTTCTGCAGTCCGGCCAGACGCCAAAGGAAACCTACCAGGAACTCTGGCAGACCGTGCTCAGCGGCAAGGAGTGGCGCGGAACCCTGCTCAATCGGCGGAAGTCCGGCGAGCTCTTCTGGGAGGAGGCTTCGATTTCCCCGGTAGTGAATGAGGAGGGCTCGGTGACGCACTTCCTTGCCGTCAAGGAGGACATCACCGAACGCAAGCGGATTGAAGCGGACCTGCAGCGCTCGCTGCTGCTGCTGGACAATGTGATCAACAGCACCACCGACCTGATTTTCGTCAAGGACCGGAATCTGCGCATTCTCCTGTGCAACCAGGCGTATGCCGCGGCATTGGGCAGGGCGCGGGATGAACTGCTTGGACATACCGATATCGAGAACGGATTGAGCCGCGAGCGGGTGCAGGGCAACCCGGACAAGGGTATCCGCGGCATCGTGGAGAGCGACCGCAGGGCGCTTGCCGGAGATATCGTCCGCAGTCCTCACGATGTCGCCGAGGTCGGTGGTCGGAGGCTGGTTTTTGACACCATCAAACAGCCTTTGCGCGATGCCGACGGGCAGATCGTCGGCGTGGTCGGCATAGCGCGCGACGTCACGCTGCTGGCGGAGGCGAGGCTGTCGCTGGAAAGGCGCGAGGCCCTGTTGCAGGAAGTGGGGCAGATCGCCAAGCTGGGTGGTTGGCAAATCGATCTCGCCAGCGGCAGCCTGACATGGACCGATGAAGTCTTCCGCATCCACGAACTTGCGGTCGGCGCGCAGCCCAGCATCGATGAGGCGATCGCCTATTACCTGCCCGAGGCGCAGCAGGCGATCCGGAAAGCGGTTGAGACGGCCATCGCCACTGGCACCGGCTTTGACATGGAGCTCCAGCTCAGGACGGCGCGGGGCAATCTGCGCTGGGTGCATGCGATCGGACGCGTGGATGTCAATGATGATCAGACCAAGACCGTCGCCGGAACCTTCCAGGACGTCACCGAACGCAAGGCGATCGAGCTTGAACTGGAAAACTATCAGGAGCATCTGAAGGATCTTGTCGAGGCGAGGACCCGCGAGCTCTCGCTGGCCAAGGAGGCTGCCGAGCAGGCCAATATTGCCAAGGATGCATTTCTTGCCAATATGGGGCACGAGATCCGGACCCCGCTCAATGCCGTGATCGGTCTTTCCTCGCTGGCGCAGGATGCCGCGCATGAAGGCAAGCGGCTGGAGTATCTGCAGAAGATCAATGCTGCCGGGGAAACCCTTCTGGCAACGGTCAATGAACTCCTCGATCTTTCCAAGATCGCCGCCGGCAAGCTTGATCTGGTAAGGGAGGCATTCTCGCTCGATCACCTGCTGAAGCATGTGACGTCGCTCCTGGAGCACAAGGCAGCCGACAAATCGCTGCTTCTCGACTATCGCATGGCGGGCGACATTCCCCCCGTTCTGGTCGGCGACGCCATGCGCCTGCAGCAGATCGTGATGAACCTGGCAGGCAATGCCATCAAGTTCACGCCCGCCGGCAGTGTCCGCATCGATGCTTCGACGAGTCCGCTGGAGGATGGCCGCATTCGCCTGCAGATCGACGTCATCGACACCGGGATCGGTCTCAGCCAGGAAGAGTGCGGCCGTATCTTCATGCCCTTTACCCAGGCGGACAGTTCGATAACACGGCGCTTTGGCGGTACCGGACTTGGCTTGACGATCTGCCGGCGCCTGGCGGAACTGATGGAGGGCGATATCAGTGTCAGCAGCGAGCCCGGCAAGGGCAGCGTGTTTTCTGTCCGCGTGTCCCTGCAAACCGGCGGCGAAGAGCAGCTTCCCGCCGAGCCGTCGCCGGGCGACGAGCCAGGCGGGCTGTCCCTGGTTTTTCGGGATACCCGCGCTCTGGTTGTCGACGATCAGCCCATGAACTGCGAGATCGCCTGCGAACTGCTCGGCATCGTCGGCATCCAATGCGACACCGCGGCCGATGGGAAAGCCGGGCTTGACGCATTGTTCAAGCACCCATGCGGCTATTACGATGTGGTGCTGATGGATATACAGATGCCGGAAATGGACGGCTTGACCGCGGTAAGGGCGATCCGGAGCAGCGCCGATCATGCGGCGCAGCCGGTGATTGCCATGACGGCACACGTCCTCGCCCACGAGCGCGAGGAAAGCATCGCCGCGGGGATGTCCGGCCACGTCGGCAAGCCATTCCGGCCCGAGGACCTATACCACATCATCGCGCGCTGGGTCGCCCCGGAAAAGCAGGAGCTGCGCGCGCCCGTTGACGGAGCGGCGACCCCAGGTCCGGACGAGGCTGTCGCCGCGGCGGCATTCCTGAACGATGCGAAGGTGCTTGAACGCTTTGGCAACAAGCGAGACCGTTACCTGCGCTGGCTGAGGGAGTTCAGGGACACGCTTTCTGCTCGGGTCGATGAAGTTCGCGTCGCGCTTGACGCTGGCGACCTGCCTGGCGCGTCGGTTCTGGTCCATGCGATCAAGGGCCGTGCCGGCATGCTCGGGCTCGATGCTCTGCACGAGGCGGGCGCCGAACTGGAAGAACTGCTCAACTACGGTGGCGACTGGGCATCGGCATGGAGCCGGTTCAGCGAGAGGGCGGACGCAACCCATCGCCTGCTGCTGTCGTCGCCGTTGGGGGATTCCTGAGCTGCGGGGGCTCGTCGAAAGCCGGCACTGAAAAGAAATAAGCCCGGCTTTCGCCGGGCTTATTCTTGGCGCCTGCAATGCCTCAGCCGCAGCTGCCGACCGCGCCGCAGGCGGAGCAGAAATCGCAACCGTCCTTGCGGATCACGGTGTAATTGCCGCACTCGGTGCACAGCGAGCCCTGCATCACCTTGACGCCGCCGCTCTTCTGCTCGGGGACTTCGAGGATGCCCATTTCGCGCGTCGGGTAGCCGTTCTCGTCGAGGATGCCGAGCATGGCGTAGCGGTGCATGATCAGGCGCGCGATGTAGGCCACGGT
>JALHNN010000179.1 GCA_022843505.1 Sulfuritalea sp. | reverse complement strand
GGATGTCGTAGGTATCGCCGTCGATCAGCGCCACCTCGCCGGTGTCGCGCAGGGTGACCGAGAACATGTTCTTCAGGTTGTACTTGTTCATCTGCTTGGTCGGCCTGTCCTTGACCGGGACGATGACCTTCCAGGAATCCATGGTGTCCTTGAAGCTATACTCGGGAGGCACATCCGGGGTCTGCTGGATGTACTTGGCCATCAGCGCGATCTCCTCCTTGGTCAGGATGTCGTCGAAGTTCACCATGCCGCCATCGGTGCCGTAGCCGATGATCTTTTCCAGTCGATTCTGCCCGAGCTTGAGCGTGCCGCCTTCGCTGACCTTGCCGTCCTTGTCCTTCTTCGACCAGTGCGGCTCGAGGTTCTTGCCGGTGGCGCCCTTGCGCAGCACGCCGTGGCAACCGGCGCAACGCTCGAAGTAGATCTTCTTGGCAGCTTCCTTTTCGGCGGCCGTCAGCGTCGGCGCGGCATCCTGGGCAAAGGCGCTCCCCATGGCACCGGCAATGGCGGACAGCGCAAAAAATCCGAGTAGTTTCCCTTTCATCCTGCTCTCCTTGTGAGTGAGTATTCAATGACTCATGCCTGCGCCATTGCAGAATCCCCTCCAGCGCAATGGTGAAAGATTGCGCCGCAACAATCCCCTTATCCTTGACCAACATCAAGTTGCCCATCGATATGGGGTATTCGCCGGCGGCGCGGCCGGCCGGCATCCCCGGCGCACAAGCCCGCCGCCGGCCAAAACCCCTGCCCGGGGGCGGGGCTTGCTATACTTCGCGCCGTTCGTGGTGCCTGTGCGCAAGTCTTGCGGCAGGTGAAACGGGAAGCCGGTGGGTGCGAAAGCACGATTCCGGCGCTGCCCCCGCAACGGTAAGGAAGTGCGGGTTCATCACTATGCCACTGGGTATTCCCCGGGAAGGCGATGAACCAAGACTTCCAAGCCCGGAGACCGGCCAGGAACGGGGTTGAATGCGCTGCGGGGAGGCAGTGTGCGTCGGCCGCCGGTCCTCGGCTGCTTCCGTCCTCTCTCCTCTCTGGCGCATTCGTTCAGGCATCCACCATGGCCTGCGGGGACGCAGGCCGCCGGGAGCGCTCATGATTCGCTTTGTCACCTCCGCCGCGTCGGTCACCAGGTCCCCCTGGCTGGCCGTTGCCCTGCTCCTGCTTCCCGCCGCCAGTTCCGCCGCCGAACCGACGATCGACCTCGCCGCCGTCGTCGTCACCGCCACGCGCCAGGCGACGCGCACCAATGAAGTGGTCGCCGATGTCATGGTCATCGATCGCGCCGCGATCGAGCAGGCCGGCCCCACCACCCTGCCTGCCCTGCTTTCCAGGCAAGCCGGCCTGCACATCACCGACAACGGCGGCGTCGGCAAGACCGCCAGCGTCTTCATGCGCGGCACGAGTACCGGGCACACGCTGCTGCTGATCGACGGCATTCCCTTCGGCTCGGCCACCGCCGGCACGCCGTCGCTGAACAACCTGCCCCTCTCCCAGATCGAGCGCATCGAGATCCTGCGCGGCCCGGCCTCCAGCCTCTATGGCTCGGACGCGATCGGCGGCGTGATCCAGATCTTCACCCGCCGCGGCGAAGGCCCGCCGCGCCTCGACGCCTATGCCGGCGCCGGTTCGCGCAACACCACGGAAGGGCGAATCGGCATCTCCGGCGGCAACGGCCCCTGGTCCTACAGCCTGGCCATGGCGCAGTTCCGCAGCGCCGGTTTCAGTGTCGCCGCCGATGCCGACCGCTACCGCCAGGCCAATGGCGCCCTGCCCAGCAACGACGCCGACGGCTATCGCAACAACTCGCTCACCGCGCGCGCCGGGCTGCAACTGGCGCCCGGGCATGACATCGAGGCCGCCATCCTGGAAGCCGGCAGCCGCAACGCCTTCGACAGCGGCGGCGTGGCGACCGATGCCTACAACTCCGACAAGACCCGGGTGCACAGCCTGCAGTCGCGCAACCGCCTGATCGACGTCTGGACCTCGACGCTGCGCCTGGGCGTCAGCGAGGACAACAGCAGCAGTTTCGCCCCGGCACGCAGCCAGTTCGCCACGACGCAAAAGCAGCTGACCTGGCAGCATGACATCCGTCTCCCCCTCGGCAGCCTGCTTCTGGCCTGGGAAAGCCTCGACCAGGGCGTGGTCAGCACCACCAACTATCCGGTACGCCAGCGCCAGGTGCGCTCGCTTATCGCCGGCTATCAGGGCAGCCATGGCCGCCATAGCTGGCAGCTCGCCGGGCGGCGCGACCGCAACTCGCAGTTCGGCGCCCGTCGCACCGGTTCGATGGCCTACGGCTATCGCTTCGCCCCCGAGTGGCAGGTGCGCGTCGCCGACGGCACGGCATTCAAGGCGCCGAGCTTCAACCAGTTGTACTTTCCGGGTTTCGGCAACGCCAACCTGCAGCCGGAACGTGCCCGCAACCGGGAATACGCGCTGGTCTGGGAAAGCGGCACAAACCGCGTGTCGCTGACCCGGTTCGACAACCGCATCGAGAACCTGATCGCCGGCAGTCCCGCCGTCAATATCGGCAAGGCGCGCATCACCGGCAGCAGCCTCGCCGGCAGCGCCCTGCTCGGTGCCTGGAACCTTGAGGCCGGGCTGGACGTGATGCAGCCCGTGGACTCGAGCAATGGCAACCGCCTGCAACGCCGACCCGCCGAGATGCTGAAACTCGCCGTTGGCTACGCCGGCGCCGGATGGCGCAGCGGGGGCGAGCTGGCCGCCATCGGCCGCCGCTACGACACCACGACCCAGGGCCGCATCATGGGAGGTTACGCCGTAGCCAACCTGCATGCCGCCGTCGAGCTCGACCGCGACTGGAGCCTGGAAGGAAGGCTCAACAACGTCTTCGCCCGGGTTTACGAAAACGCCTGGTCCTACGCCGTGCCGGGCCGCGAACTCTTCCTCGGCCTGCGCTACGCGCCGAAATAACCCCATGCCCAGCCGTCGCCGCGCCCTCTTCGTCATCGCTATATTGCTCGCGGCAGGCCTGCTGAGCCTGGTCGGCGCCTTGCTGGTCGGCTCCTACGCGATCGCGCCGGGCGAGGTCTGGGCCCGGCTCACCGGCAACGGCGGCGGTACCGGCGGCGACATCGTGCTCGGCCTGCGCCTGCCGCGCGCGCTGGCGGCCTTCGCCTGCGGCGGCCTGCTGGCACTGGCCGGCGCCCTGATGCAGGTGTTGCTCAGGAACCCCCTGGCCGACCCCTACGTGCTCGGCGTCTCGGGCGGCGCGGCGGTGGGCGCGCTCTCGGCCATGCTGTTCGGCCTGCCGCTGATCTTCGTCCATGGCGGCTCCTTTGCCGGCGCGCTGGCGGCGGTGGTCACGGTCTTCGGCCTGGCGCGCGGCGACGGCAGCTGGACGCAGAGCCGGCTGCTACTGACCGGCGTCATTGTCGCCGCCGGCTGCGGCGCCGGCGTCGCCCTGATCCTGTCGCTGGCGCCGGAACAGAAGCTGCACAGCATGCTGTTCTGGCTGATGGGCGACCTCTCGCACGCCGGCTCGCCCTGGCCGGCGCTGGCCGTGGCGGCGATCGGGCTCGCCCTGGTGATGCCCATCGCCCGCGACCTCAACCTGCTCTCGCGCGGCGACCTGGTGGCCAGCACGCTGGGCGTCAAGGTGCGCAGCCTGCGCGCCGCCGTGTACGTGCTGGGCTCGCTGCTGACCGCCGTGGCAGTGACCACCACCGGCAGCGTCGGCTTCATCGGCCTGGTGGTGCCGCACCTGGTGCGCCTGACCATAGGTAACGACCAGCGCGTGCTGCTGCCCGCTACCGCCCTGGCCGGCGGCGCCCTGCTGGTGGTGGCCGACACCCTGGCGCGCACCGTGATCGCGCCACAGCAGCTGCCGGTCGGCGTGCTCACCGCCCTGCTCGGCGTGCCGGTCTTCCTCTACCTGCTCTCGCGCCAGCCGAAGGGAGGGAGGGAATGAGCGCGCTTCTCGAAGTGCGCGACCTCGCCGCCGCCATCGGCGGGCGCACCCTGGTCAGCTGCCTCGACCTCACGCTCGATGCCGGCGAGCGCCTGGCGATACTCGGCCGCAACGGCGCCGGCAAGACCACGCTGCTGCACACCCTGGCCGGGTTGCGCGCGCCGCTGGCCGGCGACATCCGCCTTTGTGGCGAGGCCTTGTCGGCGCTGGCGCCACGGCGCCTGGCGCAGCTGCGCGGCGTGCTGCTGCAGCAGCAGATCGACGCCTTCCCCGCCAGCGTGCTGGAGACCGCACTGATCGGCCGCCACCCGTGGCTGGAGCGCTGGGCCTGGGAAAGCACGGCCGACGCACGCCAGGCGCGCCAGGCGCTGGCGGCCGTGGGGCTGGCGGAACTCGAACAGCGCGACGTGCATACGCTGTCCGGCGGCGAACGCCAGCGTCTGGCCGTGGCCACGCTGCTGACGCAGGATCCCAGGCTCGGGCTGCTCGACGAACCGCTTTCGCACCTCGACCTCAACCACCAGATCGCGGTGCTGGAACTGCTGGCCAGCCGCGCCCGCGAATCCGGCATGGGCATGATCATGGTGATGCACGACGTCAATCTCGCGCGCCGCTACGCCGACCGCGCCCTGCTGCTGTTCGGCGACGGCAGCGCGCAGTGCGGGCCGGTCGCCGAGATCCTCGACGCGCCGACGCTGTCGCGCCTGTATGGCCATCCGCTGCGCCGCATCGATGCCGGCGGCAGCGACTATTTCATCCCGGAGTGACCACGACCATGGATACATCAGGCAAGGAAGAACGCCACGTCGCGCGCATGCAGCGCAAGAAGGAAATCGTCGACCAGAAGGTGGCCGCCGCCGACCAGGAACGCGGCGTGCTGCTGGTCAACACCGGCAACGGCAAGGGCAAGTCCTCGGCCGCCTTCGGCGTCGCCGCACGCGCGCTGGGCCACGGCCTGCAGGTCGCCGTGGTGCAATTCGTCAAGAGCCGCACCGACACCGGCGAAGAGGCCGTGCTCGGGCGCGTGCCGGGAGTCCGCTGGCACGTGATGGGCGAAGGCTTCACCTGGGAAACCCAGGACCCGGGGCGCGATGCCGCCGCTGCGCGCACCGCCTGGGAGGTGGCATTGGGCTACCTGCGCGACCCCGCCATCGGCCTCGTGGTGCTGGACGAGATGACCTATGCCTTCAAGTACCAGTGGCTGCCGCTGGCCGAGGTGCTGGCCGCCTTCGCCGCGCGCCCGACCATGCAGCACCTGATCGTCACCGGCCGCGCCGCGCCCGAGGACCTGATCGCCGCCGCCGACACGGTGACGGAGATGAACCTGGTCAAGCACGCCTTCAAGGCCGGCATCAAGGCCATGCCGGGGATGGAGTTTTGAACACCGTCCAGTGCCCTGCGCTGCTGGTCACCGCGCCAGCCTCGGGCCAGGGCAAGACCACGGTCACTGCCGCATTGGCACGCCTGCACGCGCGCCAGGGCCGCCGGGTGAAGGTCTTCAAGTGCGGACCGGATTTCCTCGACCCGCAGATTCACGCCATGGCCAGTGGCGCACCTTGCGAGAACATCGACTTCCGCATGTGCGGCGAAGCCGACGCGCAATGGCGCCTGGCGCGCGCGGCGGAAAACGCCGACCTGATCCTGGTCGAGGGCGTGATGGGCCTGCACGACGGCGAGCCCTCGGCGGCCGAACTCGCGCGCCGCCTCGGCCTGCCGGTGCTGCTGGTGCTCGATGCCAGCGCCATGGCCGGATCTTTCGGCGCCGTGGCCTGGGGCCTCAAGCACTACCGCGCCGAACAGGGCGGCGGCGCGCCGATCACCATGGCGCTGGCCAATCGCGTCGGCAGCGACTACCACGCGCAGCTCTGCCGCGACAGCCTGCCGCCCGACATCGCCTGGTGCGGCGCGCTGCCGCGCGATGCCGACGCCGCCATGCCGGAACGCCACCTCGGCCTGCTGCCCGCGGCCGAAATCGCCGACCTCGACCAGCGCCTCGAGCGCATGGCCGATGCCCTGGCCGCCACCCCGGCCGCCGAGCTGCCGCCGGCGGTCGAATTCGCCGTCGAACTTGGCAAACTCGCAGCGCCGACTCTCGAACCGCTGCTGGCGGGTAAGACCATCGCCGTGGCGCGCGATGCCGCCTTCTGCTTCCACTACCCGGCCAACCTCGAGTGCCTGGAGGCGCTGGGCGCAGGTCTCGCCTACTTCTCGCCGCTG
>JALHNN010000178.1 GCA_022843505.1 Sulfuritalea sp. | reverse complement strand
GACGGTTACCTGCTGGAAGCCGATTTCAGCGAGGAGGCGGTGGAGGCCATCGCCGCCGAGCAGGGCATTGCCCTGACCGACGACCACCGCGCCATCATCAATTTCCTGCGCCGCAAGTACCAGGAGGACGGCCACACGCCGAACCTGCGCAACATGATGAAAATGCTGGAAGAGGAACAGGTCATCGCCGATGTCTCGAGCGCGCGCATGTTCGAACTCTTCCCCGATGGCGGCGCCGCCAAGCAGGGCGTCAAGATCGCCGGCCTGACCAAACCATTTGGTAAGGGTGGGTACTGACGTACCCGCTAGCGGCGAATTGATCGCCCCCACCCCCCGACCCCCGCCCGGGCGGGGGTGACTAGTTAGCTCGCTACGCTCGAACAAGGAAACCAATGGCACTACGTCTCCGCAACAGCTTCCACTCCGGCCGGCCGCGCGGCATGGCGGAGCATGCCAGCGTGATCGCCATGCTGGCCTGGAAGCTCGGCCAGGAGTCGATCACGCGCATGCGCGAGGCGGATTACGATATCGAGGTCGGCCGCGGCTGGTTCGATTTCGTCTGCGAGTACCTAGTGTTCCTCGCGCTGGCGGCGGACCGCATCGCCCATGACGATCTGGAAGCGGAGCAGCGCGCCGAATTCACGGTGGCGCTGGTGAAGCGCCTGGCGCAGATGGTCGAGGAGGCGCGCGAAGCCCTGTTGCCCGATCTGCTTCCCGGTGAGGCCGGAAGAAACTTCCTCGAGCTCTACAACCGGCGCAGCGACGAGTATGCCGATTTCGGCTTCGATGCGACCGGTCCGGACTTCGGCTTTCGGCGCTGCTTCGCCGCCTGCATCAAGGAAACCCTGCCGGAGAAGGATCGCCTGTGGGCGGTAGACCAGGTCATGGAAATCGAGTCGCCCGAGGCGATCAGGATGCTGCAGAAGACCCTGCTCGGCATCCTGCATCCGGAGTCGGTCAGGAGTCGGCGCTCACGACACGGCGTCACCGGTGAGTAGCCCGTTCGATCTGGCCGATGCGGCGGCCTACGCCGCCTGGCGCGAGCGCAAGCTCGACACCGCGCCGCGACGCATCGAGGACATCGTTGTCGCGCTGGACGATCCGCGCCGCCTGACTGCGGCGGAACGCGGTGCCCTGCTGGCGCGCTGTGCCGTCGCCAACATGGCGATCTACACCAGTAACACCGTTGGCGACGCGGACAAGGAAATCCCGCGCCAGCTGGGGCGGCAGCTTGGCCTCATCCACCTTGACAGCCACTGGCTGACCGACGACGACGCGATCTCGCCGATTTCGGTGCGCGGCGCCGAGGAACGCGGCGAGCGCAAGGAATTCATCCCCTACACCGACAAGCCGATCCGCTGGCACACCGACGGCTATTACAACCTGCCCGAACGCACCGTGCGCGGCATGGTCCTGCATTGCGTGCAGAGTGCCGCCAGCGGGGGCGAGAACCAGCTGCTCGACCACGAGATCGCCTACATCCTGCTGCGCGACGAGAATCCGGACTTCATCCGCGCGCTCGCGCGCAACGACGCGATGACCATCCCGCCGCGCCTGGACGACTCCGGCGTTGCCCGCGCCGCCCAGCCCGGTCCGGTGTTCTCGGTCGACGCCGACGGCTTCCTGCACATGCGCTACACGGCGCGCAGCATCAGCATCGAGTGGCGATCGGACGCGGCGACCCAGGCCGCCGTCGCGGCACTCGCGAAACTGCTGGCGACACCGACACCCTGGACCCTGCGCGGGCGCCTGGAGCCGGGCATGGGCCTGGCCTGCAACAACGTGCTGCATGACCGCTCCGGTTTCACCGAGTCGGCGCAGCAACGGCGCCTGCTCTACCGCGCGCGCTACCACGAGAGGATTGCGGAAACTACGGTGCCGGCCGGCGCCTGACCCGCCCGTATAATCGGCCGAATTCCCGAGGCCGTCGATGTGAGCGAACTGACCCCCGAACTGGAGCGCAAGCTGGGCATTGCCGTCGAACGCATGCCGGCTTTCCCGCGCAGCGTGCAGCGTGTCCTCGAGCTGACGCGCAACATCAATTGCATGCCCAAGGAAATCGTCGGCGTGATCGAGAAGGACCCGGTCATGACCATGAAGATCTTCAAGGTCATCAATTCGGCCTACTACAGCCTGCCCAACAAGATCACCTCGGTCGGCCAGTCGGTCATCTATCTCGGCATCAATACGATCAAGAACCTGGCCTTGGGCTTCGCCGCCGTCGGCATCCTGCCGCGCACCGCGCCGGGCGGCTTCGATGTCCAGCGCTATCTGCTGCACTCGCTGGTCGTCGGTGGCGTCGCGCGCCAGTTGGGCACCCAGTTCGCCAAGGGCGAGGTCGATCCCGGTGACTGCTATATCGCCGGTCTGCTCCATGATTTCGGCAAGATCGTGCTGGCCGAGTTTCTTCCCGTCGAGTTCAGCCAGTCGATGCGCCATGCGAGCGAGCAGGGCGTACCGCTGCACCAGGCCGAGACCCAGGTGATCGGCGTCGATCACGGGTTCGTCGGTGCCATGCTGGCGCAGCGCTGGGCCTTCCCGGCGGAACTCGTCGATTGCATCCGCGATCACCATGACCCCAACGTCGCTTCCGCCTTGCTCGATTGCCTGCGCACGGCCGACCAGATCGTGCGCCTGCACCAGATCGGCGACAGCGGCAATCCCTGGCATGCGGGCGAACTGCCGCTGGCGCCGGGGCGCTTCGGCGATGACCTCGAAGCGGTGGTCGAGAAGATCGGCTCCCTGGACAAGATCGTGGCCGAAGCCATGGTATTTGCCCAGGTTGCCCACGAATGAGGGGCCGGGGGCGATGAAAGTCCGATTCTGGGGCGTGCGCGGGTCGATCGCCTCACCCGGGCCGCGCACCGTTCGCTACGGCGGCAACACCACCTGCATCGAAGTGCGCAGCGATGAGGGCGCGCTGATGATCCTCGATGCCGGGACCGGCATCTTCCCCCTGGCGCAGCAGCTGCTGAAATCCCTGCCGGTGCAGGCCAGCATCTTCATGACGCACACGCATTGGGATCATATCCAGGGCCTGCCCTTTTTCACGCCGCTCTACATACCCGGCAACAAGCTGCTGATCCACGGAGCCTACGACATCGTCTCGCGCCGCGGCATCGAGCAGGCCATGGAGGTGCAGCTGCAATACAGCTTTTTCCCGGTGCGCGAGGCCGAAATGAAGGCCAACATCGACTATCGCAGCGTGAATGTCGGCGAGCCGATTCCGGTCGGCGATGCCACGGTGACGCCCCTGCTGCTGAATCATCCCGTGGTGAACTTCGGCTATCGCATCGACTGCAAGGGCAAGTCCGTATTCTTCACCGGCGACCATGAACCCTGGCCGAATATCTATCAGCCCGACGATGAGGAATACGCCGAGTACCAGGCCATGATCGACCAGCAGCAGGCCCAGCTGGACGCCGCGCTGGCCGGCCTGGACATCCTGATCGCGGACAGCTCCTACACCGCATCCGAATACCCGACCAAAGTCGGCTGGGGCCATGGCACCCTGGAAGGCAGCATTGCCTGGGGCCGGCGCCTGGGCGTCAGGACGCTGGTGTGCACCCACCACGAGCCCGAACGTCATGACGATGCCCTTGAGGCCGCCTTCGCGGCGGCGCTGGACCAGGCCGGCCCCGGCCCGGGCGAGTCCTGCGCGACGGAATTCCTGCTTGCGCGCGAAGGAATGGAACTGGTTCTCTAGTCGGGCGCGGCCGTTCCGGGAGTCGGCGCTGACGACACGGCGCCGCTGGCAGGGGGCGGGCTAGGAGACGCGTTCCAGCTTGACGCCGAGCTCGTAGGCCCGCGAGGCCGACCCCCAGTTCTCCGCCAGGTAGGCATACGCGAGTTCCAGCCGGCCGATGAACTTCTGGATTCCCTTGTAATTCACACGGAACATCATGACGCCGCACTCCTGCCGTTTCTCAATCCCTGTAACGGCCGGGCAAAGGAAATCCTGAGCGCTCCGTTTCCCGCCGCCCGCGTGACGGGGATTGTCGCGGCGGGCCAAATGGGGATAATGGCCGCGTGATTGCCTTCTCATCTGAAAGGGCCGGGCCATGAACATCGTCGGAAAACGGGTATCCCTGCGCTGGCGTCGGACCAAGATCGTGGCGACCCTGGGGCCCGCCAGTTCGGACGCGAAGATGATCACCGACCTGCTGCGGGCCGGGGTCGACGTGGTGCGGCTGAACATGTCGCACGGTACCCACGAGGCCCATCGCGAGGTGTATGAACGGGTGCGCGCGGCAGCGCGCAAGCTCGACCGCCACGTGGCGATTTTCGCCGACCTGTGCGGCCCCAAGATCCGCTGCGGCAAGTTCCCGGACGGCCCGCTGAAGCTGGTCCCCGGCGATGAGGTGATCATCGATCCGCGCATCGACAAGGGCGGCCCGGGGCTCATCGCCTCGCAGTACCGGGCGATCGCGCGCGACGTGCAACCCGGCCATCGCATCCTGCTCGACGACGGCAACCTGGAACTGAAGGCGCTGGAGATCCAGGGGGAAAAGATCCGCTGCAAGGTGGTCTTCGGCGGCCTGCTCAAGGACCACAAGGGCATCAACCTGCCCGACTCGAAGGTCTCCGCCTCTTCGCTGCCGCCCAAGGACATCGCCGATGCGCGCTTCGCCATCGAGCTCGGCGTCGATTACTTGGCGCTGTCCTTCGTACGCACGGCGAAGGACGTCGCCGGCCTGCGCCGCCTGATCGCGCGGGCGGGCGCCAAAACCCCGATCATCGCCAAGATCGAGACGCCCGAGGCGATGGACAACATTGAAGCCATCGTCGATGCTTCCGACGCCATCATGGTCGCGCGCGGCGACCTCGGCATCGAGATGCCCGCCGAGCAGGTGCCGCTGATCCAGCGCGAACTGATCAGCCTGGCGCGGCGGCGCAATCGCGCGGTGATCGTCGCGACCCAGATGCTGGAATCCATGATCGACCATTCGCGGCCGACCCGGGCCGAAGTCGGCGACGTCGCCAATGCCGCCCTGAGCAGCGCCGACGCGGTGATGCTTTCCGCTGAAACGGCGAGCGGCAAATACCCGATGCGGGCCGTGGAAATCATGGACAAGGTGCTGCGCGAAGCCGAGGGCTATCGCTGGCGACAGGGCAGCTTCATCCCGGCCTCGGAAACGACGCATAGCGACATGAACCTGCGCGACGGCGTCGCCAATGCGGCGGCGACCCTGGCCCACGACCTCAAGCTGCAGGGCATCATCATTCCGACCCTGAGCGGGACGACGGCGCGGGTGATTTCCTCGTATCGGCCGACGGCGCCGCTGGTGGCGGTATCCACCGATGCGTCGGTCTGCCGGCGCCTCTCGCTCAACTGGGGCATCGTGCCGATGACGGCCACGGCCTCGGAATATGGGGACTGGCCGACGCTGTGCGGGCGCATCGCGCGCCGCTGCGAGCTGACGCGGACCGGGCACAACGTGCTGCTGGTGGCGGGCTTCAGCGACGACCCGAAGCAGAACGCACCGCTGCTGCAGGTGCTGCATGTCTGACGCGTTAGTTGAGATTTCAATTGACAGGCCTTAAGTGATACATTATCATTCTTAAAAAAACATAAAGATGTATCACGTTTGCGGCGCTCCTGGGGCGCCGCAAATGCCCCGAAACAGCAGCCCCGGAAGGACAGACCATGTACACCCAAGCCATGGACACCCTGCGCGAGGAGGGCGGTGACAAGCCGCCCTTGCGCACGGCCGAGGAAGCGCAACTGCAGCAGCGCTTCGACAACCGCATCGATGCCGGCGACTTCATCGAAGCCAAGGACTGGATGCCGGACAACTACCGCAAGACCCTACTGCGCCAGATCAGCCAGCACGCGCATTCCGAGATCGTCGGCATGCTGCCCGAAGGCAACTGGATCACGCGCGCGCCGACGCTCAAGCGCAAGGCCATCCTGCTGGCCAAGGTACAGGATGAGGGCGGCCACGGCCTCTACCTGTATGCCGCGGCCGAGACGCTCGGTACCAGCCGCGACCAGATGCTCGACGCGCTGCATACGGGCAAGGCCAAGTACAGCTCGATCTTCAACTACCCGACGCTGACCTGGGCCGACGTCGGCGCCATCGGCTGGCTGGTCGACGGCGCGGCGATCATGAACCAGGTGCCGATCTGCCGCTGCTCCTACGCCCCCTACGCGCGCGCCATGGTGC
>JALHNN010000177.1 GCA_022843505.1 Sulfuritalea sp. | reverse complement strand
CATCTATCACCCGAGCTACGCCTCGTTCTTTTGCGACAACGAATACACGGAGGTTGCAACCGGTCTTGGGAAGATGACCCGCTTCGATACTGTCATTGCCAGCCATGAGCACCCGGCGTGGAACGGCGGCATGAAGCGGGACGCCCTCTACAATCGAAACAACGTCTATTGGAAGCAGGACAAGGAGAATTATGAACGACGAAAAGCCGCCGGATTCCCCCAGGCTCTCGATCCTGCTGGCCACAGTTGAGAACCGGGCCGACCTGTTCGCTCTCCTGCACGCCGAACTGACCCGGCAGGCCAAGGGCAGGCCCGTCGAACTGGTCGTGGCGTGTGATGCCAAGCAGATTTCCATCGGCCGGAAGCGGCAGAATCTGCTGCTGGAGGCCAAGGGGGAATACGTCTGCTATATTGACGATGACGACTGGGTGTCCCCCGACTACGTGGATCAAATCCTGAAGGCGCTGGAGGATGCGCCCGATTGCGTAGGATTCGAGATCAGTTGCACCAGCAACGGAGGACAGCCCGTCAGTGCAATCGTCAGTATGCGCTATCAGGCATGGGGGGACAATCAGGACGGCTATCGCTACGTTCGTTCGACCTACCACAAGTCACCGGTGAGGCGGCAGATTGCACTCCGAGTCGGATTTCCGGACCTCCGCTACGGCGAGGACAAGGTTTATTCTCAGGGCGTCATGCGCCTGGTTAAGACGGAGACGTTCATCAAGGCCGTGCTGTATCATTACCGGTTCCGCAGCGAACCCTTTGGAAAGAAATACGGGATCGAGAACATGCGCTTCGTGAAGGGCGTCAATCACGCCCACGTCAGGAGGCCGTTTCAACATTGAGCGCCAAGCGCACGGTCTTTGTTACTGCGGGAACACAGCCTTGGTACACCCACGGGGTTGACCGGCTTCAACAATCGCTCCGCACGCACGGATACACCGGGGACATTCAGGCGTGGAAGCACTGGCCAGACAATAAATTTCCGCGCGATTGCGTTTACACGATCAAGGCCGCGTGTCTCCACCACGCGATCAGGGAGGGATACACGACCATCATGTGGGGGGATGCCTCGGTTTATGCACTGAAGGATGTCCAGCCGTTTATCAACCGGGTCAATTCCGGCGGCTATTGGATTGGGCAGAGCGGATATAATTGCGCGCAGGTCTGCGGGGATAAGATGCTCGACTATTTCGGCGTGGACAGGGACTGGGCCGAAAAGGTGCCGGATGCAGCCACGGGCATCTTTGGGGTGAACATGGACTTAGATGCGCCGAGAAAGTTCATCGAGACATGGGTGGAGGCGGGTCGGGCCGGGGCCTTCAACGGGAGCCGTAAGCACGACGGGCAGAGCAGTGATCCGCGTTTCCTGTTTGGGCGGCAGGATCAGGCGGCGGCGTCGCTGATTCTGGGGAAGATGGGGATTCCGCTGGGGAATTTTCTGGATTACGCTGGGTTCAAGTGGGATCACCACGATCACCTGACCTTCCGCGTTGAGGGAATGTGACAACAAGCGCGGTTAAGATTTGGACTTGTATTCGTGGCGGCGCGTGCTATTGGTGGCTGGATGAAAAGCATTCCATGCAGCGGAGAAGCTGCCGCGCTGAGAGCCGGCTCGGGGGATTTCGTCCCGTGTGCCCGCTGCCAGCAGGAGATGCCGTCAGGGAGCATGAGAATTTACCCGGAGGGGTATGTTTGCGAGGGGTGCGCGGATCGGGGGTCGGTCCTCAAACTCAAACGTCGCCACAGGTGGTTCTCGCACTACTGCCTCGCCGCCGATGACGGATTCTACGGGCCGCATAAGACTATCGAGGCGGCGATCTCTGAGGTGATATGCGCCCACGGCGCAGACGAAACCGGCCCACAAATATACGTCTTCCAGGGATACAAGATGACAAAGGCGGAACGCGACGAGTGGGGCGCAGAATTCGACTGGCAATGCGACACTCACCAACACCTGACGTTTCTTCGACCGAACGGTCGGGATGAGCCACGGCCATAGCGCGAATTTCAAAAATGGAAACGAATACACAACAGATTCCCGGCGAACCAGTGGCCGCTATGGTCGTTGGCTCTGACCCGTGGTTGGGGCTTCCGTTGACCTCCGAGCTTCGGCGTCACTTTCCGAAGCCATGCAAACCACGCAAAGCGCATCACTGCCGACTGTGCGCTGGCAAAATCGAGACCGGTGAACTGTGCTGCAAATGGGAATATCTCGAACCCGGCGAAGGCTACGGCACATCGCACGCGCACCCGGAATGCTACCAAGTCACGCTAGACGACAAGTGGGACGAATGTGACTGGGAGGGCATGAGCCCCGGCGACATCGCTCGCCCCAACGCCTCGGATGAGCCACGGATACTCGGGGCCGTTGGCTCTGGCCGATAGAGTTTTTATGACCAAAATCACAGCAATCCACAGCGGCGGCGATTGGGCTGACGCATCTGCGCACTACCTCGTCCTGCCTGACGGTCTCGACATCGGAGCCGAGCGCAAAAAATGGAAGCAATCGTATGAAAAAGAATATCGCTCGGACAGCACCACCATTCTCTACGTTGACTTTTACGAATGGCTCAAGAAAGCCGGGGCACGCGATCCGCTGCCGGACGAACTGACGGTTTACGTGTGCCGGTAGGGCGCCGTGGCCGGCATGATACCGCATTTTCACCATGACACGCAAAACAGCAATCCAAGCATTCTTCGCAATTATCACGGCGCGAGCCGTCGCCTCCGACTCACAGAGCCTGCGTGGAATGGCGGTAACATATCCGAAAGAAATGGCCTACCTATTTACCCACAATAGTATCACAATAAAGATTGATGGTCGCACCGCCACCTTCACAGCGAAGGAACTCGCCGATGCGCTGGGGGCTAAGTGAGAGATTTGCCGAACAACCCGGTGACCGAGACCGCGAAGCGGCTTCGGTCTAGTGGCTGGTTCGGAATTTTCTTTATGCCAACGCTTACAAATCAAATCCCCGAAGGATACATTCTCGGACTCGGGCGCGACGATCCTCACCCGAAAATCGCGCACTTATACAAAGGCTCTTTCAGCGACCCCGGACTGCCGATGTGTCGGCGCGGGTGGAACCGAAACGATGGCCAATCATATTCCATCTGGCGCGGTAACATGGGCGACGACGGGGTGTGCAACACCTGCCTTCGCCGCGCCCGTGCCGGGCTTGATGGCGTCGTGGGGAATGTTCCGAACGGTGCGGCCCAGACACGGCGCACCTGACCCTAGAAAACCATGACACCTACCGAAAACCAACCCGGCTTGTCGCCGTTGTCTGTGGCCGCTGGGTTCTGCCCTGCCTCTCAAGACATCACGGCAGATCCCGAATATCAAGCATGGGTCGAAAGCATGGCCAAACACTGCCGGTGCTCGCGTGACCGCCCGTGCGACGGCGTGCTGGCTGGCGGACTCTGCGACGACATCCAAGACGACGAAGAAGAAACGCCAAGCGAACGCTACGACCGCGAAGTCTTTGGCGACGAGTGGCACACCCCGATGTCTCTCTAATCCGAACACGCACTAGTCCAACCCCCGTTGTCCGTATCGCCAAGTAACCCGACCCCATGACCGATCACACTCAACATGGCGAAGGCAAGATCATCGCCGAATACTTCGGATCGTTCGTCGGTACCTTCCTTGACGTGGGAGCCAACGACGGCAGGACGTTCTCCAATACTTACGACCTTTGGAACCGGGGATGGACAGGAACCCTGATCGAGCCAAGTCCGACCGCCTTCGCCAAGCTGGCGGCGATCCATGCGAACAGCGGGTGCAACCTGGTGAACGCTGCAATCACAAAGACCGAGGGATGGATCAGTTTCTGGGACAGCGGGCCGCACCTGAACCGGGGCGACTCGGCCCTCCTTTCAACAACGGTGGAGAGCGAAACCCACAAGTGGCGCAAGGCCGGGACGGCGTTTACAAAAACCACCGTGCGTGGAATCACCTTCGACACGTTTCTTTTTGAGAGCCCGGTCAAGCGATTCGACTTCATCTCGATTGATTGCGAAGGCGCGGACTGGGACGTGCTCGTGCAGATGGATCTCGCGGAGCTTGGGTGCCGGTTTCTGTGCGTGGAGACAAACAGTGTGGATGACGACAAGTTCATCCGGCTGGTGGCACCCCAAGGGCTGAGGCTTGTGGAAAAAAACTACTGCAACTTGATGTTTGCGGTGTAAATCCGTGGACAGCGGACGCAAAAAATTCCATTGACTCCAGAATCTGACAGTCAGATAGATGCGACTGTCAGCACCCGGGCAACCGGGTAGTCGAGCTGTCAAAAGCGCAAAGTTGCGCTCCCTTCCGCATCGCAATCGGGGGTCGGCTGAAGAATCCTGAGTCCGTTGGACTCACCGCCACGGGAACACAAGCGGGGCCCAAAGGCACGCAGTCCCGTGAGTGAAAACCAGATTCTCAAGCGTGCCATGAAACTCCATAAATCTCATGGCTACCGATGGCTCTACCTGCGAACTCCAGCCTGCCGATTACGCGCAGCTGATCAGTGACCAGAACACCCGGATCAAGCTCGCGATTGTCAAGCACATCGCGTTCAACGATCCTTACAGCAATCTCGTCATCCAGGACAATTTCGAGTCCGGCTACGGCGAGACCCAGACCTACGCCGCGACCCCCAGGGCCGCGATGAACCAAAGCCTGACGGAACCGGCGTTCACGCCCTACTCCGAAAGCTGCCAGCTGGCCCCCCCGGTTGCCAAATATGGCAACTACAACTACAGCTCCGTGCCCGGCGTTCTGGAAGGCCAGAGCAACCCGATCTGCGTGCGCCAGCAATACTTCGCTGTCGAGCGCCTGCTCACGCAGTCCATCGAGATGCTGAAGCGAGGCATCACGTCGATCATGTCGGCGGATGTTCGTGCCAACTTCCTCAACCTGTCGGGCACCAAGTTCGTGGTTCCGGCCCCAGGCGCTGCTCCCGAGAGCGGCTTGACCGGTTCCGAGTGGGCAGTCTCTGCTGCGTTTGCCGGCGGTCTCCCGGGCGACCGGCTGACCTTCCAGTACGCGAAGTGGCTGGCCGACCTGCTCAAGTACGACTACGAGCCCGAAATGTTCGGGGAGGGTGCGAATGTCCACGCCATCCTCGTGACCTCCCAGGAGCTGAACGATGCGTTGCGCACGGATGCGCCGGTCAACAACACCCTCGTCGCCTCCACCACGGGCGGATACAAGGACGGCCATGACGGCCTGTGGCGCTACGCCTTCATCGACTCGAACTTCCGCGGCCTGAAGTTCGCCATCGACCCGAAGCCCCTGCGCTTCAATCAGGTCGATGGCTCCGGGTTCCCGATTCTGCTGGAACCCTACCTGCAAGTCGCGACCAACGCCGCCGGCCTGACGTGGAAGACCAACTCGGCATGGCAGAACGCCAGCTTCGAGGTGTCGTTCCTGTTCCTCTCGCCCAACGCCTTCTCCCGGCTGACGCCCCAGCGTTACTCCGGCGAGGGCGAAGCCAAGTGGCCCACGGGCATGTTCGGCGGCGAACTGGAATGGTTCAACGTCAAGGAAAGCTGCAATCGGTGGGGTGACTTCGGCTGGTTCCAGTACCGGATCATCCGAGCCGTGCAGCCCCAGGCCCCGCACATGACGGTCGCGATCCTGTCGAAGCGGTGCCGTGGAGCGTTCACCGACAACACGGACACCTGCCTCGACCTGAGCGATCTGACCGCCTGATCCGTGGAGTTCGCGGGCTGCCTAAGTGCCCGCTTGATTTGCACTGCCGGCTCCGGGCTAAGACCCCGGGGCCGGTGGAGCCCGGAGAGGCCCGGGAGCGGTAACAACCTCAAACGCTATGCCTGACCCCCAAGAACCAGCCTGGAACGACAGCCAGACCGACCTCTGGCGCAAGGCTTCTCAGAACTTTGAGTCCATCGCCATCGGCGTGGGCTACGCCGGGCCCATCGAGACCAACGCACTGGACACCGACACCAGCGCAATGCGGAAGTCCGTTTGGTTCACTGCGGCCATCGGAGAATCAACATGAGCCAACCACTCCCAATGCAACCCGGAATCGGGTTCCCCCCGGACAGCCAAGTCGGCCTCCTGCGAAAGCTGGTCTGGAACACTTGGTATATCGCCACCTACGGAGGCGGTGGAGGCGGCGGCAACATCCGCTACGTCTCTCCTCCCGCAACCCCGG
>JALHNN010000176.1 GCA_022843505.1 Sulfuritalea sp. | reverse complement strand
GACGAACAGCGAGATGCCCTTGACGCCCTCCGGCGCATCGGGAGTACGGGCCAGCACCAGGTGGATGGTGTTCTCCGCCATGTCGTGGTCGCCGTAGGTGATGAAGATCTTGCTGCCGAAGATGCGGTAGCTGCCGTCGCCCTGCGGCACGGCGCGCGAGCGGATCGCCGCAAGGTCCGACCCGGCCTGCGGCTCGGTGATGTTCATGGTGCCGGTCCATTTGCCCGAAACCATGTTGGGCAGGTACATCGCCTTTTGCGCATCGCTGCCGAAGAGTTCCAGCGCCTCGATCGCCCCCAGTGTCAGCAAGGGACACAGCGAGAAGGACATATTGGCCGATTTCCACATTTCCTGGACGGCGGCCGAGACCACCTTGGGCAGGCCCTGGCCGCCGTGCTCCGGGTTGCCGCCGAGGGCATTCCAGCCGTTGTCGACGAACTGGGCATAGGCCTCCTTGAAACCCTTGGGCATGGTGACCGCCTTGTCGGCCCATTTCGCGCCTTCCTGGTCACCGCTCCAGTTGAGGGGTGCCAGCACGCCGCCGGTGAACTTCGCCGACTCGTCGAGAATGGCCTCCACCACGTCGGTCGTCGCTTCTTCGTAACCGGGCAGGGCGGCAACCTTGTCCAGTCCGGCCAGTTCGGTCAGCACGAACATCATGTCCTTCAGCGGGGCAACATAGGAACTCATGGGATCACCTCAGATTTACTTGTGCAAGAGATAGCGCCGGTCGTCGAAGCTGCCTACCCAGTGCGGCAGATAGACCACCATCAGCGTGATCAGCGCACCGTTGAGCCAGGCCTCGGCAAAGCCGAGCAGGAAATAGTAAGGCAGGTAGTCTTCCGTCAGTACCGACAACGGATAGACGCCGGCGGCCCACAGCACGCCGCAGGCCAGCAAGCCGGCGGCAGCCACGGTCAGCGCCGAACCGAAAAACGCCGTGACGAATACATACACGAAAAAATTCCCCGGCAGCCAGCGATCGACGGCACGCCGGATTGCGTCGGCGACCAGCGGCGGGAACACGGCCAGCACGATGGCGTTGAGCGCATAGGCTTCCCATCCCGCCCGACCGAGCAGTCCGTTGTTGAGCGTGACGCCCGCCAATACCAGCGAAAAGCCGACGACCGCGAGTTCCCTGCCGAACATCAGGGTCAGCATGGTCGCGCCGAGCAGGTGCATGTTGAGGCCCGGCTTGACGCCCGCCTTCATGCTCCAGACCAGGATCAGCAGGACCAGGGTACCCAACCAGACGTTGAGCTGTCCGGAGTCGGCGAGCCGCCGCCAGGGCGCTCGCCGCAGGCACCAGAACCAGGCCGCCGCGAGGGGAATCCAGGCCCCGAACGCCCAGGACTGCGGAAACAGGGCGTCGGGGAAGTTCATGCGGCCGCTCTCTTAGAGGGCGGCCGTCAGTTCCGGCACGGCGGCAAACAAGTCCGCGACCAGTCCGTAATCCGCGACCTGGAAGATCGGCGCATCCGGATCCTTGTTGATCGCCACGATCACCTTGGAGTCCTTCATGCCCGCCAGGTGCTGGATCGCGCCGGAAATGCCGATGGCGATGTAGAGCTGTGGCGCGACGATCTTGCCGGTCTGTCCGACCTGGTAGTCGTTGGGCACGAAGCCGGCATCGACCGCGGCACGCGAGGCGCCCATCGCCGCGCCCAGCTTGTCGGCCAGGGGCTCCAGCACCTTGTGGTAGTTCTCGCCGCTGCCCATGCCGCGACCGCCGGACACGATGATCTTGGCGGCACCCAGTTCCGGTCGCGCCGACTTGGTCAGCTCACGGCTGATCAGTTTCGACTGGCCCAGATCGGGGCCGGCGGCCAGGGCTTCCACCGCGGCACTGCCGCCGCCGGTCGCCGCGGCATCGAAGCCGGTGGTCCGGACCGTGATCACCTTGGTCGCATCAGCCGACTTGACGGTCGCCATCGCATTGCCGGCATAGATCGGACGCACGAAGGTATCGGCATCGACCACGGCGCTGATCTCGGAAATCTGCGCCACATCGAGCAAGGCCGCCACGCGCGGCAGTGTGTTCTTGCCGTTGCTGGTGGCCGGCGCCAGGATGTGGCTGTAGCCGGCCGCGTTGGCGACGATCAGCGCGGCCAGATTCTCCGCTGTCTGGTCGCCGTAGTGGGCGGCATCGGCGACGCGGACCTTGGCGACACCGGCCACTTTCGCGGCCTGTTCCGCGACAGCGCCACAGCCGGAGCCGGCAACGAGGATATGGATCTCGCCGCCGATCCTGGCCGCCGCCGTAACGGCATTCAGGGTTGCCGCCTTGAGGCTGGCGTTGTCGTGTTCTGCGATGACGAGGAGGCTCATACGATCACCTTGGCTTCGTTCTTGAGTTTGTCGACCAGTTGCGCGATGTCCGCAACCTTGATGCCGGCGCTGCGCTTGGGCGGCTCGGCGACGCTGACCGTGGCCAGGCGCGGGGCGACATCGACGCCGAGGTCAGCCGGCTTGACGGTGTCCAGCGGCTTCTTCTTGGCCTTCATGATGTTGGGCAGCGTGGCATAACGCGGCTCGTTGAGGCGCAGGTCGGTCGTGACGATGGCCGGCAGGCTGATTTCCAGTGTTTCGAGGCCGCCATCGATCTCGCGCGTGACGGTGGCCTTGCCCTCGCCGATCACCACCTTGGACGCGAACGTGGCCTACGACCAGCCCAGCAGGGCGGCGAGCATCTGTCCGGTCTGGTTGGAATCATCGTCGATCGCCTGCTTGCCGAGGATGATCAGCTGCGGGCTTTCCTTCTTCGCCACCGCCGCCAGCAACTTGGCCACGGCCAGGGGCTGCAGCTCGACATCGGTTTCGACCAGGATGGCCCGGTCGGCGCCGATGGCCATGGCGGTACGCAGGGTTTCCTGGCAGGCGGTGATGCCGCAGGAAACGGCAACCACCTCCGTCGCCTTGCCGCCTTCCTTGAGCCGCATGGCCTCTTCGACGGCAATTTCGTCGAAGGGGTTCATCGACATTTTCACATTCGCCAGATCGACACCAGTGCCGTCTGCCTTGACGCGAACCTTGACGTTGTAGTCAATCACGCGCTTGACCGGGACGAGGATTTTCAAGCGAGTCTCCTTGTTGTTTGTCGTGTTCAATCGGCCATTGTAGCGACTAATCGCCGGCCGCTTTTCCATACGCTTGGGTATGGAGTGTGAGATACTACCCCAGCCCGAAGCAAAACTCAATACCCTACCGTATGGAAAACAAGCCCGCCAAGACAAGCCGCATCGCGCTCGATCGCGACGCCTGGATCAGGGGCGCGATCGCCATCCTGGCCGAGCACGGCGCCGAACGGCTGCGCGTGGAAGTGCTGGCCAAGCGCCTGGGCGTGACCAAGGGCAGCTTCTACTGGCACTTCAAGGACCGGCGCGACCTGCAGGACGCGGTGCTCGAATTCTGGAAGGACGGCCGCATCCGCGACATCCGCAAGCAGACCCAGACCGATCCGGGAGGGGAGGCGGCCGCCCTGCTCCACACCATCGAGGTCTACTCCTCGGCGCGCAACCGCAAGGGCATCGCCATCGAGGCGGCGGTGCGCGACTGGGCGCGGCGCGACCCGCAGGCGGTGGCGGTGGTCGAGGACGTCGATGCCGAGCGCCTCGCCTGCGCCTGCCGCCTGTTCCTCGCCTGCGGCCTCGACGAGCAGGAAGCCCGGGCGCGCAGCCTGCTGCTCTATGCCTACGTCTTCGGCGTCAGCCTGATGCGGCCAGGCAGCTTTGCTGGCGACCTGGCGTCGCTGCGTTCCTGGATCGCCGACCATATCGCCCGCTGACGGCCCGGCATCCGGTATGCTTCGGCACCTCCGAGTCTTGCCGCGAAACCATCAGCACCATGACCCATGCCGCCGTGAAGGATCAGCTCCGCGAAGTCTTCGTCGGGCGCCAACCCGTGCTCGACAGTGCACAGACCCTGGTCGGACACGAACTCCAGTTCCATGAAACCGGGAGCGCCGGAGCTGCCGGTTCGGCCGACTCCGCCGCCACCGCCGACATGGTGTGCAAGGCGTTCTCGGAGCTGGGCCTCGCCGACGCCTTCGGCAGTTCCCTGACCTTCATCAACGTCGATGCCGACTTCTTTGCCGCCGACTTCGTCGAACTGCTGCCGCCGCAAACCGTCGTCCTCCAGGTGGCCCTCGCGGAAATGAAACGCGACGGCGCGCTTGAGCGCTGCCGCAGCCTCCATGCCCGGGGGTACCGCTTCTGCATCACCGAGGTCCGCGAGATCGCCGAAGGCGCCTGGCCGATGATCGAAGTCGCCGACTGGATCAAGCTTGACCTGGATCGGATCGCGGCAACCGACCTCCAGTCGACCGTCCGCGCCCTGGCGACTTCCCGGCGCAAGCTGATCGCCGCCGGTGTCGATACCCAGGCCCGCAAGGAAGTCTGCAGCCTGCTCGGATTCGACCTGTTCCAGGGCTTCTACTTCGCCGAACCGGTGATCATCGAGGGCCGCAAGCTCGACGCCTCGATTCAAGGCCTGCTGCGCCTGTCCCGCCTGCTTGCCGAAGAGGCCGACCTGGTCGCCCTCGACGCTGCCTTTCGCGCCGAACCGGCGCTGGTGATCAACCTGCTGCGTATCGCCAACTCCGTCGGCAGCGGCATGCGCACCCGGGTGACATCGATTCGCAATGCCATCACGGCCGTCGGCACCAAGCAGCTGCAGCGCTGGCTCAGCCTGCTGATCTTCGCCCAGGGCGGCAACATGGATTTCGCCCGCAATCCGCTGCTGCAGCTTGCGGCACTGCGGGGGCGCTTCATGGAACTGCTTTGCGAACGCTTGCAACCCGACAACCGCCGCCTGCGCGAGCCTGCCTTCCTCACCGGACTGATGTCCGTGGTGCCGGCCGCGTTACACATGTCGATGACCGACGTTCTGGCCCACATCGCCCTCGATCAGGAGGTGCGCGTCGCCCTGTCGCACCGGCAGGGCGTGCTGGGCAACCTCCTGGAGATCCTCGACAACTACGACCGCGGCGATGTCGCCAGCGTACAGGCGCAGCTTGCGCCCTTCGGCGACCGGGCGCCGCTCTCGACAATGGGGGAAATCTTCGCCGACGCCGTCGGCTGGGTGCAGAAACTGGGAACCGACGCGGCCTGATCGACCGTCCCCGGTTCCCGGCCCGGGAGGCCGATCACATCCGCTCGAATATCCCCGCCGCGCCCATGCCTGTGCCGACGCACATGGTCACCATGCCGTACTTCAGGTTGCGGCGGCGCAGGGCATGCACCGTGGTCGCCGCGCGGATGGCGCCGGTGGCCCCCAGCGGATGTCCGAGCGCGATCGCCCCACCCATGGGATTGACCTTGGCGGGATCCAGCCCGAGGTCGCCGATGACGGCCAGCGCCTGCGCCGCGAAGGCTTCGTTGAGCTCGATCCAGTCGAGCTGATCCGCCGTGATGCCGGCGGCCCTGCAGGCGACGGGTATCGCCTCCTTGGGGCCGATACCCATGATTTCGGGTGGCACGCCGCGCACCGCGAACGACACGAAGCGCGCCAGCGGCACCAGGTTGAACTGCTTGAGGATCTTCTCGCTGACCAGGATCAGTGCGCCCGCCCCGTCGGAGGTCTGCGAGCTGTTGCCCGCCGTCACCGAACCCTTGGCGGCGAACACCGGCTTGAGCTTGGCCAGCGCGGCGAGATTGCTGTCGGCGCGCGCGCCCTCGTCGCGATCGACGGTACGCGTCTTCAGCTCGATCTCGCCGGTCGCCAGATTCGGCACGCGATCGACCACGTCGAACGGTGTCGTCTCGTCGCGGAATTCGCCGGTCAGCTGCGCGGCGATCGCCTTCTGGTGCGATGCCAGGGCGAATTCGTCCTGCATTTCGCGCGTCACCTTCCACTGCTGGGCCACCTTCTCGGCCGTGAGGCCCATGCCGTAGGCCATGCCCACATTCTCGTCGCGGAAGGCACCCATGTTGATCGAGGGATGGAAGCCGCCCATCGGCACCATGGACATCGATTCGGCACCGCCGGCGATCATGACGTCGGCCTGGCCGACGCGGATGCGGTCGGCGGCCATGGCCACGGCGGTGATGCCCGAGGCGCAAAAGCGGTTCACGGTGACCCCGCCGACGGTATTGGGCAGGCCGGCCAGCAACACGGCATTGCGCGCCATATTGAGGCCCGACTCCCCCTCGGGAAAGGAGCAGCCGATGATGGCATCCTCGACCAGCG
>JALHNN010000175.1 GCA_022843505.1 Sulfuritalea sp. | reverse complement strand
CGCCTACGCCCGCTTCCACGGTCGTGATATCAATCTCGATGTGGCCAAGGAAGCCTTGCGCGACATCATCGGCGCGACCAACAGACAGATTTCAATGGAACTGGTGCAAAAGACGGTATCGGATTACTACAAGATCAAGGTTGCCGACATGTATTCGCAAAAGCGCACGCGTGCCATCGCCCGCCCGCGCCAGATCGCCATGTGGCTTACCAGGGAACTGACCTCCCACAGCCTTCCCGAAATCGGCGAGGCTTTCGGCGGTCGCGACCACACCACGGTACTGCATGCCTGCCGGACCATCATCGAACTTCGCGCCAAGGATGGCCGGCTCAACAATGACCTGCACATCCTGGTCCAGACCATCAAGGGATAAATTGTGGATAAGCCCCCGGGACAGCAGCTGGAGCAATTGTGGATAAACCGGCCCGACGAACCCAGCCCACTTTCCATCAACATTTCCCCACAGTTCGTCCGGCCGTTTATCCACGGGCTTTCAAGGTGTATAATTATCTGTATTTAATGAATATTTAGACGTTTTCCACAATCAAGAGCTTCCCTTATTACTTATAAGGCTTTTATATATGCTCCTATTTAAAGGTCCTCGCGACCAACTACTCGCTCCCTTGCAGGCGGTTTGCGGAATCGTCGAAAAGCGTCACACCCTGCCGATACTCTCCAACGTGCTGATGGAGAAGAATGGCGAGAAGCTGACTCTGCTGGCGACTGACATAGAAATTCAGATCACGACCCAGACGCCGACCCAGGGAGCCGACAAGGCGTCCATGACGGTAGGCGCGCGAAAGCTCCAGGACATCCTGAGGTCGCTTCCGGATGCCGCGGAAGTCAGCCTGGCCCTGGACGACAAGCGCCTGCAACTCAAGGCCGGCAAGAGTCGTTTCAACCTGCAGACCCTGCCGGCCGAGGATTTTCCCCGGATGGCCACGGGCGATGGCCAGGCCTCGCGGCTTTCCGTCAGCCAGAAGCAGATGAAGCGCCTTCTGGGTCTGGTCCAGTACGCAATGGCACAGCAGGACATCCGCTATTACCTGAACGGACTGCTGCTGGTTGCCAAGGGCAACGAGTTGCGCATGGTGGCCACGGACGGCCACCGGCTCGCCTATGCGGCCGAGACCCTGCCCGAAGCACCCACCCCGATCGAAGTCATCCTGCCGCGCAAGACCGTGCTCGAACTGTCGCGCCAGCTGGCCGACAGCGACGATCCGCTCGAAGTCCTGCTCACCCCGACTCAGGCGCGCTTCAGCTTCGGCAACATCGAGCTGGTTTCCAAGCTGATCGATGGCAAGTTTCCCGACTACGAGCGCGTCATCCCGCAGCACCACGCCAAGATCATCAAGCTCTCGCGCAACACGCTGCTGCATTCCCTGCTGCGTGCCGCGATCCTCACCAACGAAAAGTTTCGCGGCGTCCGCCTGGTGCTTTCGCCCGGCAGCCTGAAGATCATTTCCACCAACGCCGAGCAGGAAGAGGCGCAGGAGGAAATCGAAATCGACTACGCCGGAGAGGCGCTCGACGTCGGCTTCAACGTCACCTACCTGCTCGACGTGCTCAACAATGTCGGCAACGAGACCATCGAGCTGCACCTCGCCGACGCGAATTCAAGCGCGCTGTTCGTCCTTCCCGGCAACGACACCTTCAAGTACGTCGTCATGCCCATGCGTATCTGACCCGGCAATCCAATCCATGATCGATAGCAATTCGACGCCCGCCTACGATGAGTCGAGCATCCAGCAACTTGAAGGCCTCGAGGCGGTGCGCAAGCGCCCGGGCATGTACATCGGCGATACCTCCGACGGCACCGGTCTGCACCACATGGTCTTCGAGGTGGTGGATAACGCCATCGACGAGGCGCTGGCCGGCCATTGTGACGACATCGTCATAACCATCCACACCGACAGCTCGATTTCGGTTACCGACAACGGGCGCGGCATCCCGACCGGGATAAAGTTCGACGACAAGCACGAGCCGAAGCGTTCGGCGGCCGAGATCGTGATGTGCGTGCTCCACGCCGGCGGCAAGTTCAACCAGAACTCGTACAAGGTTTCCGGCGGACTCCACGGCGTCGGCGTCTCCTGCGTCAATGCGCTGTCGAAATGGCTGCGCCTGATCGTCCGCCGCGACGGCAGGAAATACATGCTCGAGTTCAACCGCGGCCATGTCGTGGACCGCGTGGTCGAAATGCAGAACGGCGTCGCGGTGTCGCCGCTCAGGGTTCTCGGCGACAGCGAGAAGCGCGGCACCGAAGTGCATTTCATGGCCGACGAGGAGATTTTCGGCAACATCGAGTACCACTACGACATCCTCGCCAAGCGCCTGCGCGAGCTTTCCTTCCTCAACAACGGCGTCAAGATCAAGCTGGTCGACCAGCGCACCATGAAGGAGGAAGACTTCGCCTTTTCCGGCGGGGTCAAGGGCTTCGTCGACTACATCAACCGCACCAAGACCGTCCTGCATCCGGCCGTGTTTCATTCCACGGGCGTATCGGTGCAAAACGGCGTCAACATCGACGTCGAAGTGGCGATGCAGTGGAACGATTCCTATGCCGAGCAGGTTCTGTGCTTCACCAACAACATCCCGCAGTCGGACGGCGGCACCCACCTGACCGGACTGCGCGCGGCGATGACGCGGGTGATCAACAAGTACATCGAGGAAAACGAGATCGCCAAGAAGGCGAAGGTCGAGATCACCGGCGACGACATGCGCGAGGGCCTGGCCTGCGTGCTCTCGGTAAAGATGCCCGATCCCAAGTTCGCCTCGCAGACCAAGATGAAGCTGGTTTCCTCCGAAGCCCGGCCGGCGATCGAGGAAGTCGTCGCGCAGAAGCTCGCCGACTACCTGCTGGAAAAGCCGCTCGATGCCAAGATCATCACCGGCAAGATCGTCGAGGCCGCCCGCGCCCGCGAGGCGGCGCGCAAGGCGCGCGACATGACCCGGCGCAAGGGCGTGCTCGACGGCCTTGGCCTGCCCGGCAAGCTGGCGGATTGCCAGGAAAAGGACCCGGCGCTGTGCGAGATGTACATCGTCGAGGGCGATTCGGCCGGTGGTTCGGCCAAGCAGGGCCGCGATCGCAAGTTCCAGGCGATCCTGCCCCTGCGCGGCAAGGTACTCAATGTCGAGAAGGCGCGCTACGACAAGCTTATATCCAGCGAACAGATCGTCACCCTGGTCACGGCCCTGGGCTGCGGCATCGGCAGCGAGGATTTCGACATCGCCAAGCTGCGCTACCACCGCATCATCATCATGACCGACGCCGACGTCGACGGCGCCCACATCCGCACCCTGCTGCTGACCTTTTTCTACCGCCAGATGCCGGAACTGGTCGAGCGCGGCTACATCTACATCGCCCAGCCCCCGCTCTACAAGATCCGCCACGGCAAGAGCGAGACCTATATCAAGGACGACCACGAACTCGGCCAGCACCTGCTGCGCATCGGCCGCGAGGGCACCCAGCTTGTTCCGCGCGCCGGGGCGGCGGTGGTCGAGGGCGATACCCTGGCCGGCCTCGCGCGCGCCTACCTGCTGTCCGAAGCGGTGATACGCCGCGTGACCGACTTCATCGACGGCGAAGTCCTCCATGCGTTGCTGGCCCACGACATCGCCGTCGATACCGGCAGTGAAGCCGCGGCCCGCGACAGCGCGCAGCGCATCAGCCGCCACGTATCGCCCGAAGTTCGCATCGAAGCCCGCTTCGGCGACAAGTACGAACGCTGGATGCTGGCGGTGATCCGCATGCGTCATGGCAACCAGCGCATCGGCCGCATCGACGAGGATTTCCTGCTTTCGGGCGACTACCAGCAGATCCGGCGCACCGCCCAGATGATCGCCGGCCTCATCGGCGAGGGTGCGCTGATCCGTCGTGGCGAAAAGTCCTTGGCCGTGGGCAGCTTCGCCGAGGCCATGAAGTGGATGCTCAACGAAGTCGAGCGCGGATTGGCGAAGCAGCGCTACAAGGGTCTCGGCGAGATGAATCCGTCGCAGCTCTGGGAGACGACCATGGACCCCACCGTGCGCCGGCTCTTGCGCGTCCAGATCGACGATGCGATTGCCGCCGACGAGATCTTCACCACCCTGATGGGGGACGACGTCGAGCCGCGTCGCGCCTTCATCGAATCGAACGCGCTCTACGCCAAGAACATCGACGTCTAGTTTTTTAGAGCCTTGCGCCTAACGTCAGGGGGTCTGCGGCGCTACGATTGCCGCATTCCTCCTCCTCTGATCCTTTCGGATTGGATTCGCCCGGTACCAGAGTGCCGGGCTTTTTTTGCCCGGTAGAGCGCCTGCGCCGCACCCCCGCCGCCAAGTTGCTGAATAGTCTGGAATAGCGGACGAATCTATGGTGCATTGCATCAATTTATGTTGACAGAAAACCCTAAGTTATTTATATTGCTCGATATTGCAATGCAGCAATTCGGACGTGGCTGGGCTTTTTTAGGCGCCTGGCCGGTGAAACAGGTTACGTGAGGAGGTCGTCATGAACCAAGTATCCGAACACATCAAGCAAGGGAATCATGCCGGCGTGGAAACCATGGCAACGGTGGCCAGCGCGGCGTTCGGTGCCGTCGAAAGGCTGGCCGCACTGAGTCTGGGTATGGTTCGCCGCATGCTGGAACAGCACGAATCGGACAGCCGCCGCCTGCTCGCCGCGCGCGATCCGCAAACCCTTTTTTCCCTGCAAGCCAGCGCCATCCTCGAAGATTCCAAGCAGGTCATGCAGTACTCGCAACGCGCCATCGAAATTTCCAGTCAGTCCCGGAACGAAATCTCCCGGGCGCTGGGAAACGGCCTTTCCGCGCCAAAGTAGAAGGCGGCCTGAGGGGGTTTGCCCTCCCCGGCGAAGATCTCGCCGGTGTTCTTGTCAGCCAATAGGTCGCCGCGATCACAGCCGGCGAACCGCAGCAGCCACGGGTCAGCGTTTCCCGAGCCACGGGGGCGGAACCTTGGGCGCTGTTCTGGACAACCGGAGACGACATGTCATCAGTCGACAACAGATTCAAGTACCAACTGCGCGGCCCTGAAAGCAGGCCGGGCCGCCCCATTCCCAGTCTGGCCTTCCTCCTGCTCGCCGGCCTTCTCGTAGCCGGCCTAAGCGCTACGCTGAAGCCGGGCACGCCCCAAGGCGCAACAGCGTCGGCCAAGCTGCAGGCGCCGGTGCTCGAAACCGCGGGTATCGAAGTGGCGGCCGCCAGAACCGGACTGAATGCGAACCTGGCGCTGGCCATGGAGTCGGTCGCCCAGCGCTACCGCGTGTCGCCGGAAGCCCTGCACCCCATATTCCTTGCTGCCCAGACGGCAGCCAAGGACATCGATCCGCTGCTGATCATCGCCGTGATCGGCATCGAATCGGGATTCAATCCGTTTGCGCAAAGCGTCATGGGTGCCCAGGGCCTGATGCAGGTGATTCCGCGCTACCACCGCGACAAGCTGCCACCGGAGGCGGGCAACGCCGGCTTCCTTGACCCGGTCAGCAATGTTCGCGCCGGTGCGCAGGTGCTGCAGGAGGCTATCCGCCGCCAGGGCGGCGTGGTCGAAGGCCTGCAGTATTACGTCGGCGCCGTCGACGACCCTGAACGTGGCTATGCGTCGCGCGTGATAGCCGAAAAGCAGCGGATAGAACAGGCGATTCGGGGGCGCAAGCCGCAGGCCGCAAACGCCGGCAGCACCCCGCGCCAGGTCGCGGCCAGCCCGAAAGAACCCGCCACCGATACGGAATGATTGAAGCGACGGCCGGAGCTATACTGGAGCGAAAGGGTGCTTCGAAAAACGCTTCAGGGAGAATCTCCGTGACAACTTTGAACCCCCCCGCACAGGCAGGCTCTGCCGCAGATCCACACCGCCTTGCAGGATATGGCTTGCGCCACGAGCTGGTCGATGCTCAGGTCCAGCTGCTTTGCAGCTATCTTGACAAGCGCTCCCCCGAACAAATCGTGGCCGCGCTGGACAGGCTGATCGAATGCTGCCGGGCGAGCTTCCGCGAGGAAGAGGGGCTGATGGAAAGACTCGGCGGCCAAACCGACCCCGCGCATCGCGAGCGCCACGAAACCGTCATGGACCAGCTGCAACGCTTGCGCCTGACGGCGCTCGATTCCGATCGCAGCCGCCTGCTTGCCAGCCTGATCCTGATCGACCGCGAGTTGATCGCCCATGTCGCCGACGCCGCTCGGGCCCAGGCC
>JALHNN010000174.1 GCA_022843505.1 Sulfuritalea sp. | reverse complement strand
GCATCATCGGTCGCCGCTTCCAGATCGTGCATGTGATGCAGGGCGGCGAGACCCTGGAGGTTTCGACTTTCCGCGCCGCCCATGACGCGCACACCGTCAAGGACGAGCATGGCCGCGTGCTGCGCGACAACGTCTTCGGCAGCATCGCCGAGGATGCGGCGCGGCGCGACTTCACGGTGAATGCGCTGTACTACGACCCGAGCACCGAGACGGTGATCGATTACCACCATGGCGTCGCCGACCTGCAGCAGAAGACGCTGCGCATGATCGGCGATCCGCGCCAGCGCTATCGCGAAGACCCGGTGCGCATGCTGCGCGCCGTGCGCCTGTCCGCCAAGCTGCGGCTGACGCTTGATCCGGCGCTGCGCGCACCGATCCGCGAGATGGCGGACCTGATGGAGAACGTCCCGGCGGCGCGCCTGTTCGACGAGATGCTGAAGCTGCTGTTCTCGGGCCACGCGGTGGAAGCTGTCCATCGCCTGCGCGACGAGGGCCTGCACCACGGCCTGCTGCCGCTGCTCGACGTGATCCTCGAGCAGCCGCTGGGCGAGAAGTTCGTCATGCTGGCCCTGACCCATACCGATGCCCGCGTCAATGCCGGCAAGTCCCTGTCGCCCGGCTACCTCTTCGCCACCCTGCTCTGGCACGAAGTCCTGGCGGCCTGGGAAGCGCGCAAGGCCAAGGGCGAGGTGCCGATTCCCGCGCTCTACGACGCCATGGACGAGGTGCTCGCCGTGCAGGGCGAAAAGCTCGCCATCACGCGGCGCATCGCCGGCGACATCAAGGACATCTGGGCCCTGCAACCGCGCTTCGAAAAGCGTGCCGGCAAATCGCCCTATCGACTGATCGAACTGCCGCGCTTCCGCGCCGGCTATGATTTCCTCGCCCTGCGTGCCGAGAGCGGCGAGATTCCGATGGAAATCGCCGACTGGTGGCACGCGTTCCAGAACGCCGACCCTGCCGAACGCGACGCGCTGCTGATACCTGACTCCGCGCCGAAGAAGAAACGTCGTCGCAGCCGGGGTCGCAAGGCGGAAGGGGAGGGTGTCGCGCCTGCCGAGGTGGATGCGCGAGCCGGAGTCGGCGATTGAGCGCCCGCTGCTTCGTGGCGCTGGGTGCCAACCTCGGCAATCCGGCGGCGGCCGTGAGTTCGGCAATTGCGGCGCTGCGCAGGCTTCCGGATTCCGAATTCCTCGCGGCATCGTCCCTTTACCAAACGGCGCCGGTGGGTTTGAAGCACCAGCCTGACTTCATCAATGCCGTGGTCGAGTTGATCGCCGTACCTCCAGCGCCGACTTTCCTCGACATGCTGTTCGCCATCGAAGCCGATTTTGGCCGCCGTCGCAGCGTGCGCAATGCGCCGCGTACGCTCGATCTCGACCTGCTGTTGTACGGCGACGAGATCCGCGATGATCCGCGCCTGACATTGCCGCATCCGCGCCTCCATGAGCGGGCATTCGTCCTTGCGCCGCTGGCCGAGATCGCACCGGACCTGGTGATCCCGGGTCGGGGTCCCGTATCGGCGCTGCTTGCCGCCTGCGCCGGGCAGCAGATCGAGAAACTGGTGGCCCAGACCGCAGGCTGAATCCCGTGACGGCCGCACTGCTCGAAGTCCCGGTCGTGCTGAAGACCGCGCTGCTGCTCACGGCCTCGAACGTCTTCATGACTTTCGCCTGGTACGCCCACCTGAAGAACCTCAACGACCGCCCCTGGTGGATTGCGGCGCTGGCCTCCTGGGGCATCGCGCTGTTCGAATACCTGCTGCAGGTGCCGGCCAACCGCATCGGCCACCAGGAACTCACGCTGGCGCAGCTGAAGATCATGCAGGAGGCGATCACCCTGACCGTCTTCGTGCCCTTCGTCGTGTTCTACATGCATCAACCGCTCAAGCTGGATTACCTGTGGGCCGGTTTGTGTATCCTAGGCGCCGTCTATTTCATCTTTCGCAATCCATGACGACCTATCCCCCATCCCCTTTCCCCAGGAAAGTGGCGATTACGGTTCAGCCGCTTCGCGGCATCCGGTTTATGAAGGCGCCTCCTTGGGGCGGCCCTGCGGAGTCGAAGCCATGACCTACCTCGCCAGCAACAAGCCGATCACGCTGCCCGAGCTCGCGCGCATGAAGCGCGAGGGCGAGAAGATCGCCATGCTTACCTGCTACGACGCGAGCTTCGCCGCGCTGGAAGACCGCTGCGGCGTCGACGTGATGCTCGTCGGCGATTCGCTGGGCAATGTGATCCAGGGCAAGACCTCGACCCTGCCGGTGACCATGGAGCACATGGTCTACCACACCGCTTGCGTCGCGGCATTGCCGAGCCGGCCGATGCTGGTGGCCGACCTGCCCTTCGGCGCCTACCACGAGTCGAAGGAGCAAGCGATCCGCAATGCCGGCAAGCTGCTCGCCGTCGGCGCCGAGATGGTCAAGCTCGAGGGCGGCGAAGTCATGGCCGAGACCGTGCATTTCATGGTCGAGCGCGGTGTGCCGGTCTGCGCCCACATCGGCCTGACGCCGCAATCGGTGCATGCCCTGGGTGGCTACCGCGTCCAGGGCCGCGACGAGGAGGGCGCCCGGCGCATGATGCGCGACGCCGTGGCGCTGGAGCAGGCCGGGGCGGCGCTGATGGTACTGGAGATGGTCCCCGCCGGCCTAGC
Source organism: Sulfuritalea sp. (assembly GCA_022843505.1). Taxonomy (GTDB): domain Bacteria; phylum Pseudomonadota; class Gammaproteobacteria; order Burkholderiales; family Rhodocyclaceae; genus Sulfuritalea. The sequence continues at coordinate 3,566 of JALHNN010000174.1, read as the reverse complement.
CGGAGAGATCACCCGGGCACTCAAGGTCTGCGCCACCATCGGCATCGGCGCCGGACTGGCCTGCGATGGCCAGGTTCTGGTGCTGCACGACATGCTGGGCGTCTATCCGGGCAAGAAGGGCCGCTTCGTCAAGGATTTCATGGCCGAAGCGGCCAGCATCGACGGCGCCGTCAAAGCCTACGTCAAGGCCGTCAAGGACGGTTCCTTCCCCGGTCCGGAGCACTGCTACTGACCATGGTGGCACCCTTCCCCCCAACCCCTGCCCCACGGCCGCCTTTGCACAGGCGGCCGGCTTCGGCGGCGCGACGCAATGCTTCGCGAAACCCCGCCTCCGCCCAGCGGAAGGGGGTGACACTGGTTCAGCCGCTTTGCGGCTTCCGGTTCGTTGACTCGTCGCCTCCTTGGGGCGGCCCTGCGGAGGCGACATGCTGATCCACGAAACCATCGCCGGCCTGCGCGCGGCGCGGGCCAAAGCCGGCCGCGTGGCGCTGGTGCCGACCATGGGCAACCTGCACGACGGCCATATCGCGCTGATGACGCAGGCGCGCGCCCATGCCGACCAGGTCATCGCCACCATCTTCGTCAATCGCCTGCAATTCAGGCCCGGCGAGGATTTCGAGAAGTACCCGCGCACCTTCGCGGCGGACTGCGCGCGCATGGAGGCGGCCGGCGTCGAGCATCTGTTCGCCCCGGGCGAAAGCGAAATGTACCCCCAGCCGCAGACCTACCATGTCGAGCCGCCCACCGAGCAGGCAGGCATACTCGACGGCGAATTCCGCCCCGGGCATTTTCGCGGCGTCGCCACGGTGGTGATGAAACTGTTCCAGATTGCCCAGGCCGACGTCGCCCTGTTCGGCAAGAAGGACTACCAGCAGCTGATGGTGATCCGCCACATGGTCCGAGACTTCAATGTGCCGGTCGAGATTGTCGCCGGCGAAACCGTTCGCGCCGCCGACGGACTTGCCCTCTCGTCGCGCAACGGTTACCTCTCGCCAGCCGAAAGGGCGGAGGCCCCGCGGCTGTACCGGCTGCTCACGGAATTGGCCGCAGAAGTCCGCCAGGGAGCCCGCAACTACGGCGAACTCGAAGCTAAGGCCATGAATATATTAAGCATGAATGGGTGGGCTCCGGATTATGTTGCCTTGCGCAAAAAACTTGATCTACAATCGCCGTCCGCTCACGATTCCGACTTGGTGGTGTTGGCGGCAGCGCGCCTCGGCAGCACGCGCCTCATCGACAATCTGGAAGTTTAGGGTACCGCGCTGCGCTCATGCCGGCGGTGTCCAGCAGTGGTAGGACCGGGATGCCGGATGATTGCCGCCTTTGCGTGAGAAAGGTCTGACAATGCAACGCACCATGCTGAAATCCAAGCTTCACCGCGTCACCGTGACGCACGCCGAGCTGCATTACGAGGGCTCCTGCGCGATCGACGAGAACCTGCTCGATGCCGCCGACATCAGGGAGTATCAGCAGATCGACATCTACAACGTGAATAACGGCGAGCGCTTCACGACCTATGCCATCCGCGCCGAACGCGGGACCGGCACCATCTCGGTCAATGGCGCCGCCGCACGCAAGGCGGCGGCCGGCGACCTGCTGATCATCGCCACCTATGCCGTGATGAACGAGATCGAGCTGCAGAGCTTCGAGCCTGACCTCGTTTACGTCGATTCACGCAACCGCATCACCAACCACAGCAAGGAAATCCCGGTCCAGGCCGTGGCCTGATCCGACCGCGACGAATGCCAGCCCACCCTGAGCGGTGGGCTTTTTTTATGTCCGACCCGTAGGGGCGGACGGTATCCAGAAGATTGGCCGACCCCATGGCCGGGGTGTATTCTTGCGTTACAAGAAGAATCAGGCGGCGCGCATGGAGGGGGAACAATGGCAACCAAGATATTGATCGCGGACGACGAGCCCAACATCGTCATTTCGCTGGAGTTCCTGCTCAGGCGCGAAGGCTATGAAGTGGTCGTCGCCCATGATGGCGTGCAGGCGCTCGAGCGGGTGCGCGCCGAGCGTCCCGACCTGGCGATACTCGACGTGATGATGCCCAATCGCAACGGCTTCGAGGTCTGCCAGGACCTGCGCCAGGATCCCGAGTTCAAGACCCTGCGCATCATGATGCTGACGGCCAAGGGGCGCGACACCGAGGTTTCCAAGGGACTGGCGCTTGGCGCCGATGTTTACATGACCAAACCCTTCGCCACGCGCGACCTGATCGCCAAGGTCAAGGCCCTGCTCGAACGGGCCTGATTTCGCAAGCCGGCCGGAATCGCAAATGAGTACCCGCGCCAAGCTGGTCGCTGCCACCCTATTCGCCTGCGCCTACCTGCTGGCCGTGGTTGCGGCGCTGGCGGCGATCATCGGTGCCGGATTGGAGGGCGCGGAGCAGGCCCTGCTTGCCGACCTGCTGGAACGCCGGCTCGGCGCGCTGCTGATGGTCTTCGTCGTCACCTGCGTGTTCCTTTTCCTGATACTGCGCGCCGTGCATGAATTCCTCGTCCAGATCCCCGCGCGGGCTGCCGAGGAAGCCATGGCGCTGGTCGAGGAGCCGGCGACACGCCTGACGGTGCAGGGCAGCAGCGAGCTGCAGGTGCTGACGGCCGCGGTGAATCGCCTTGCCGAGCAGCGCCAGGCGCACGATGCCGAGATCGAGGCGCGGGTACGCGCCGCCAACGCCGCGGCGGATGCCGACCGCAACCGCTTCGCGGTGCTGATGTCCGAACTGGCCCAGGGGGTCATCGTCTGCAACATGGATGGCCGGGTGCTGCTCTACAACCGGCGCGCACGAGCGCTGTTCGCCGGCGGCGCGGGGCAGGGCATGGCGACGCTGGGCCTGGGGCGGTCGATCTACGGCCTGTTCGACCGCCACCTGATCGCCTATGCGCTCGAGCACCTCGAGACGAGCCGCGGGGGGCACCGGCATTTCGTCTCGGTCACCGAATCCGGACGCCTGCTGCGCGTGCTGGTGGCGCCGATTCCCGAGGCCGCCCCTGCCGAGGGCGAGACACCGGCGGCCGGTAAGGCCAGCCGCTTTTCGGGTTACATGGCGATGGTCGAGGACATGACCGAAGCCTTCGACAGCGAATCGATGCGCGACCAGTTGCTGCAGGACCTCACCGAAAGCAGCCGGGGTCCGGTCGGCAGCCTGCGTGCGGCGGCGGAAACGCTTTACGACTATGGCGACATGAGCGGCGAGGAACGCCAGCGCTTCCTGGCCGTGGTGCGCGATGAGGCCGAGGGCATCGCCCTGCGCGTCGAGGCCGCGGCACGCAGCTTCGCCGCGGTGCTCAAGGCGCGCTGGCCGCTGGAGGAAATGCTCGGTGCCGACCTGCTCACCGCCGCCCGCCGCCGGATCGCCGAACGCAGCGGCCTGCCGGTCAGCCTCGAGGAAGTCGATGGCGAGGTCTGGATCAAGGTCGACGGCTTTTCCCTGCTTCAGGCCATGAGCTATTTCGCCACGCGCCTGCACGACGAGTACCAGATCCGCGAGCTCAGGCTGCGCCTGACCCGCGAGGGCGCCATGGCGCACATCGACCTGATCTGGTCCGGCGTCTTCATGA
>JALHNN010000173.1:4947-6274 GCA_022843505.1 Sulfuritalea sp. | reverse complement strand
CGCCTTCATCGGCGGCAGCCTGCTCGACTTCGGCAGCCAGAATCTGATCGAGGCGGCCGCCTGCGGCACGCCGATCCTGATCGGCCCATCGACGCGCAATTTTGCCGACGCCGCACGCGCCGCCATCGAATGCGGTGCCGCGCGCGGCATTGTCGATGCGGCGGACCTGGTGAGCCAGGCACTGGCGTTGTTGCGGGATGAAGCCGCACGTGCGGCGATGGGACAGGCCGGACGCGATTTCGCCGCGCGCCATCGCGGCGCGACGGCGCGCACCATGGCGCTTATTCCAGCAGCGCGTTGATCGCGGCGACGTCCTCTTCGCCCAGCGTTCCCGCCGACGCCTTCAGCTTGAGCAGGGCGCCGAGGGTATCGAGGCGTGCCTTGGCCAGCTTTTGTCGGGTGTCAAAAAGCTGGCTTTGCGCGTTCAGCACGTCGATGTTGATGCGCACCCCGACCTCGTAGCCGAGCTTGTTGGAATCCACCGCCGACTGCGAGGACGTGACCGCCGCCTCGTAGGCTTTGACCTGGGCCAGGCCGGAGCTGACTCCTAGATAGGCCTGACGCGCATTCTGGGCCGCTGTACGGCGCGCGTTGTCGAGGTCGGCCTGGGCCTTTTCCTTCAGCGCCACGGCCTCGCGGTCCTTGGACATGGTTGCACCGCCGGCGAAAATGGGAATCGACAGTTGCAGTCCGATGGTGCTGCTCTTGCTGTCCGTGCCGCCGCCCGTGGTGGAACTGAAGCCGGTCCCGCTGTTGCCGCGGGTCGCCACCAGATCCAGCGTCGGGTAGTGTCCGGCACGCTGCTTCTCCACTTCGCGCTGGGCGATCTCCTGCAGGGCCTGGTAGATCTGCACCGAGGCGCTGCCGGTTTCCGCCAGCTCGACCCATTTGCCGATGTCGGCGGGTTGCGGCGCGGCAAGCTGTACGCCGCTGCGCAGGTTCTTCAGGGTTTCGGGTTCCTTGCCGATGATGCTGCGCAAGGCCTGGCGCTTGACCGCCAGATCGTTGTCCGCAGCAATCTCTTGGGCCGAGGTCAGGTCGTAGCGCGCCTGGGCTTCATGGGTATCGGTGATGGTGGCCGTGCCGACTTCGAAATTTCGTTTGGCCGATTCCAGCTGCTCGCTGATGGCGATCTTCTGCGCCTTGGCCGTGGCCAGGGTGTCCAGCGCCAGCAGCACGTCGAAGTAGGCCTGGGCAACGCGCACGATGAGGTCCTGGCGCGCGGCGACGAACTGCGCCTCGGCCTGCGCCACGGCGAGCTCGGACTGGGTATAGCTGACCCAGTTCTGCCAGCGGAACAGCGGCTGGGTCAGCTGCACCGTCCAGC
>JALHNN010000173.1:0-4937 GCA_022843505.1 Sulfuritalea sp. | reverse complement strand
CCAGCCGTTGTTGTTGTACTGCGTATTCACCGTGTTCGCCCCGGCCGCCCGGCGCGTGGTGTCGATGTCGTTCCATGTCGTGCTGGCCGACAGGCCTATCGTCGGCAGCAGGCCGGAACGTCCCTGGGGCAGCTTTTCCTGGCCGGCGGCCAGTGTGGCGCGTGCCGCGGCAAACTGGGCATCGTAGGCAACCGCGTCCCGATACACGCCCAGCAGGTCGGCGCCATGGGCGAGTTCGCCAAACCCGCCGGCGGAAAAAAGGCCGGCGAGGATCAGGGGCAAGGTCTTCTTCATAAACACTCCACGGCTCGATTCAATACGTTGGCATCTTCGGATCGACATCGCGCGCCCAGGCGGCCACGCCGCCATGCAGGTTGATGATGCCGTCGAAACCCAGGCGCTCGAGGAACATCCCCGCCTGAAAACTGCGTGCACCATGGTGGCAGACCATGACGATTTCCGCGTCCTGCTTCAGTTCCTGGTAGCGCGCGGGGATGCCGCGCATGGGCATCGAGATCGAACCGGGGATGCGGCAGGTCTCGAACTCCCAGGGCTCGCGCACGTCGAGCAGCACGGGCTTGCCGCGCGCCGGATCGGCGAGCCATTCGCTGAGCTGGATCGCGGACAACTGGCGCATCAGAAGACGAACGTCTGTGCCGGCCCGGTCGCGCGCAGGGCGGGAACCTGGGTCTCGAACACGGCGACGCGATGGAAGGCGCCGCCGACGCGGGTATAGAGGACGGCTTCCATCGCCGGCGCCTCGCCCTCGAAGGCGAACAGGCGGCCGCCGGGCTTGAGCTGGTCGAGCAATACCTGGGGTACCTTGGTCACGGCCCCGGAAACCATGACGGCATCGAAAGGCGCATGGGCGGCCAGTCCGGCCAGGCCATCGCCGACCTCGACCACCACGTTGGAAACGCCGGCCCGGCGCAGGTTCTCGCGCGCGGCGGCAGCCAGCCCGGCATCGATCTCGACAGTCCAGACATGGTCGGCATGGGCGCCCAGCAGCGCCGCCATGTAGCCCGAGCCGGTGCCGACTTCGAGCACGTTCTCATGCTTTTTCATGGCCAGTGCCTGCAGGGCATGGGCCTCGACCTTGGGCGCGAACATCGCGGCGCCATTGCCCAGGGCGATCTCGGTGTCGGCAAAGGCCAGGCGACGATGGGCGGCGGGAACGAACTCCTCGCGCTTGACGACGTGAAGGACGTCGAGCACGTCCGGGTCCAGCACCTTCCACGGACGCAGTTGCTGCTCGATCATGTTGTAGCGGGCCTGCTCGAAGTTCATGATATCTCCCAGAAATCTATATTAGCATAATCTAATAGACGGCTTTGCCGGCAGAGGCCGGATTCTACGCTTCCGCCGCCCCCGCTTCCGGCTCGCGGACCCGGAACCAGGCGGCGTAAAGCGCCGGCAGGAACAGACAGGTCAGGACCGTGGCGACGATCAGGCCACCCATGATCGCCACCGCCATCGGCCCCCAGAACACCTGGCGCGTCAGCGGAATCATGGCCAGGATCGCGGCACCGGCGGTCAGCACGATGGGCCGGAAGCGGCGCACCGTGGAACCGACGATCGCCTCCCACTCGCTCTTGCCGGCCTGCTCGTCCTGCTCGATCTGGTCCACGAGGATCACCGAGTTGCGCAGGATCATGCCCATCAGCGCGATGACGCCGAGGTTGGCGACGAAACCGTAGGGCACCCGGAACACCAGCAACGCCAGCGTGACGCCGATCAACCCCAGCGGCGCGGTCAGCAACACCAGGAAAGTGCGGCTGATGCTCTGCAACTGGATCATCAGCAGGGTAATGACGCCGACGATCATCAGCGGCACCACGGCCTTTATCGAGTTCTCGCCCTTGGCCGATTCCTCGACCGACCCGCCCAGTTCGATGCGGAAGCCGGGCGGCAGCTTGGCGCGCAGTTCGATCAATTGCTGGTCGATCTGCGCCGAGATCGCTTGCGGCTGCATGGCGCCGGAGGCGTCAGCCCGCACCGTGATCGCCGGCAGCCGATCGCGGCGCCAGATCAGGCCTTCCTCGAGCACCGGGACCAGGCGCGCCACCTGGGCCAGGGGCACATGGCGGCCGCTGGCGGTGACCAGGTCGAGGTCGGGCAGGCGCGACAGCGTGCGCGGGTCGGCGTCGCCCTGGCGGCCGCCGTCGGCGCGCCAGACCACGTCGATCAGCTGGTCATTCTCGCGAAACTGGGTCACGGTCGCACCGACCAGCCAGCCCTGCAGGGTCAGGGCCACGTCCTGGCTGGACACGCCGAGGGCGCGGGCGCGACTCTGGTCGATCTCGACGCGCACGGACTTGACACGATCGTTCCAATCGAAATTCACGTTGCGCAGGTTGGGATGCGCCCGCATCACGGCGGCGATGCCTTCCGCGTTGTCGCGCAGGGCGACAAGGTCCTCGCCCAGCACCCGGAACTGCACCGGGTAGCCCACCGGCGGCCCGTTCTCCAGGCGCACCACGCGCAGGCGCAGGTGCGACCAGGAACCGTCGGCCGCGTCGAAGGCCGCCTCGAGCCGGTTCTTCACTTCCTCCCGCTCCTTGAGGCCCTTGGTGACGATCACCATCTGCCCGAAGTTGTCGGCGAACAGCTGCTGGTCAAGCGAGAGGAAGAAGCGCGGCGCGCCGTTGCCGATGTAGGACGACCACGAGGCGATGCGCTCATCATTGGCCAGCAGGGCCTCGACGCGCTTGACCTCGCGTGCGGTGGCCTTGAGCGAGGCGCCCTGCGGCAACCAGATGTCGATCATCACCTCGGGCCGGCTGGCGGCGGGGAAGAACTGCTTCTGCACACCCTTGTTGAAGGCGACCAGCGACAGCACGAAGACAGCGATGGTCGCGCCGATCACCAGCCAACGGTGGCGCAGGCACCACACGACGAGGGCGCGAAAGCGCCGGTAAAAAGGCGAGTCGTAGATGTCGCCGCCGTGCTTTTCGGCGATGGCGCGCAGCTTCACCGGGTCGAGCAGCTTGTAGCCCAGCCAGGGCGTGAATACCACGGCGACAATCCACGACACCAGCAGCGAAATGGTCACTACCTGGAAGATGGAAATGGTGTACTCGCCGGCGCCCGACTTGGCGAAGCCCACGGGGGTGAAGCCCGCCGCGGTGATCAGGGTACCGGTCAGCATCGGGAAGGCGGTGGAGGTGTAGGCGAAGGTGGCCGCCTTGAAGCGGTCCCAGCCCTGCTCCATCTTCACCACCATCATTTCGGCGGCAATGATGGCGTCGTCTACCAGCAGGCCGAGGGCGATCACCAGCGCGCCCAGTGAGATGCGCTGCAGGTCGATGCCGAAGACCTTCATGGCGAGGAAGGTCATCGCCAGCACCAGCGGGATCGACAGCGCCACCACGGTGCCGGTGCGCCAGCCGAGGCTGAGGAAGGACACGGCGAGCACGATGATCATCGCCTCGCCCAAGGTGCGTACGAAGAGATTGAGCGAAGTCTTGACGATCTGCGGCTGGTCGAACACCACGTGGGCATCCATGCCGACGGGCAGGTCCTGCTGCAGGCGGTTCATGGTCTTGGCCAGGTTCTCGCCGAGATCGATGACGTTGCCGCCGCGCGCCATCACCACGCCGATGCCGATGGCATCGCGCCCGGCGAAGCGCATGCGCGGCTGCGGCGGATCGACCAGGCCGCGGCTGACGCGCGCGATGTCGCCCAGCCGAAAGCTGCGCCCGCCGACGGCGAGCATGGTCTCGCGGATCGCGTCGACGCTGTCGAAGGGCCCGGTGACGCGCAGGCGCACCCGGTCGGTCTCGGTTTCCACCTGGCCCGCCGGCGCCACGGCGTTCTGCCGCTGCAGCGCATCGAACACCTGGGTCGGCACCAGGCCCATGGCGGCAAGCCGGGCGGGGCTGACGTCGATGTAAATCTTCTCGTCCTGCACGCCGATCAGTTCGATCTTCTTCACGTCCGGTACGCGGCGCAGTTCGCGGGCCAGCTTGTCGGCCTCGCGCCGCAGGTCGCCCATCGTGTAACCGGTCTTGTCGTCGCGCGCGGTGAGGGCAAAGATCTTGATCTGCACGTCACCGAACTCGTCGTTGGGGAAGGGCCCCTGCACGCCCGCCGGCAGGGTGTGGCGGATATCGTCGAGCTTCTTCCGCACCTGGCGCCAGGCTTCGGGTACCTCGGTCTTCGGCGTGTAGTCCTTGAGGATGACGATGGTCAGCGACTCGCCCGGCTTCGACGCCGTGCGCAGCACGTCGACCCAGGGTGTTTCGGAAAGCTTTTTCTCGATGCGCTCCGTCAGTTGCTGTTCCACCTGCTGCGCATTCGCCCCCGGCCACAGGGTACGCACCACCATGACCTTGAAGGTGAAGTCAGGATCCTCGGCGCGACCGAGGCTGAAGAAGGAGATCACGCCCCCGACCATGAACACGATCATCAGGTAGAGCACCATGGACTGGTGCTTGAGCGCCCACTCGGAAAGATTGATCTGCTTCATTTGCCGGCGGCCGATGCGGCGATGCGAACCTTCTCGCCCGCGGTCAGCAGGTTCACGCCGGCCGCCACGATCTGCTCGCCGCCGGCCAGGCCGTCGCTGACCACCGCGCCGGCATCGGTCAAGGCCGCGACCTTGATGCGCTGCAAAGTCACCGTACCGTCAGCGCCGACTTTCCACACCGCCGGCTGGTCGCCCTGCTGGAACACCGCGGCCAGCGGAATCACTGGCGTCTTGCCACCGCCCACCGTGCCGGCGAAGCGCACCGTGGCCGTCATGCCCAGCGGCAGCAGCGGATCGGCGTCCTTGAGGCTTATCCGCGCGGCGAACGTGCGCGTCACCGGATCGGCCACCGGCGACACCTCGCGCAGGCGGCCCGCCAGCGGCCTGGCGGCGGCACCGGCCGACCAGAAGCTGACCTCAGCCGCCTGGCCCGCCTTGAAGGCCGCCACTTCGCCTTCGGGGATGGCAA
>JALHNN010000172.1 GCA_022843505.1 Sulfuritalea sp. | reverse complement strand
AAGGCTTTCATCAAGGCGCTGTCGTCGAACTCGCCGACGATGCGCATGTGGCGCTGCTGCCGCTCCAGCCAGCGCGGCAGGGCGCCGTGGAGCGCACTGTCCCTGCCGGGCAACAGCAGCGGGGCACCATCCAGGCAGGCGGGAAACCGGCCTTTCAGCCGTGAGACGAGGGCCGGGGCCGCCATGAAGGCGAGCGCGGATTCCCCCAGCGGGTGGCTGTAGCCCTTGATGTCCGTTCCCGGCGGCATCGGCCGGTCGGCCAGCACCATGTCCAGGCGGTGGATGGCGAGATCGGCCAGCAGACGGTCGAGCCGGTCCTCCTGGCATACCAGGCGCACGGCCTCGGGCAGTTCCAGCACCGGCGCCAGCAGCCGGTGGGCTATGAACTTCGGCACCACGTCGGCGATGCCGACGCGAAAGGTGATGAAGCGCTCCTCGCCGCCGTTCCTCAGCATGTCTTCCAGTTCGGCACCGGTCTGGAAGATTTCCTCCGCATAGGACTGCGCCAGCCGCCCGGCCTCGGTCAGCTCGAGGCGGCGCCCGGCGCGGCGGAACAACGGCACGCCCAGGCGTTCCTCGAACTGGGTGATCTGGCCCGAGAGGGTCTGGGGCGTCAGGTGCAGGCGCTCGGCCGCGCGGATGACGCCGCCTGCACGGGCGACGGCGAGGAAGTAATGCAGGTGCTTGTAGTTGAGCATGGGAACCTGGCGATTGTTCGCGTTTTTCGAATGATTCGCTAACTATTAACTGTTTGTAGCGAACAGTCAAGAAACCCATAATCCTCCTGTCGAGTCATCCACCCGCCTACCCAGGGGACGTACCATGAACATCCAGATCCACGCGCAAGACTTCAACCTCACCGAGGGGCTGCGCGAGCATGTGGCGCGCCGCCTGGCCTACGCGCTGAATCACGGCCTTGACAGCATCTCGAAGATTGTCGTGCGCCTGTCGGATGTCAATGGTCCGCGCGGGGGCGTGGACAAGCGCTGCGGCATCGAGATCCGCCTCAAGGGGTCGACCGCCGTTGCCATCGAGGACACCGAAGCCGATCTCTACGTCGCCATCGATCGCGCCGCGGAGCGGGCGGGACGCACCCTGGATCGGCGCCTGGCACGGCGTCGCGAGTTCGCCGTCGTTTCCATCGCCCGACAGCCACGACAGGAGGCGGAAGCGGGATGAGCCAATCGGGTTTCATCGTCCTTGCCGCTCAGTTCGTCCCGGCCGTCTTCCGGATACGCAGCGGCACCTGGCTGGCGCTGTCCCTCGGCATGCTGGGCGCGCTCGCGCTGCTGTTCTGGGGGCTGGTCTCGGGCCTGGGCTGGCTGTGGGGACAAACGCAACCCCTGACCGATGCCGCGCCGGAAGCGGCGCGGAGCGTGATCGCGCAGGTGGAGAACACGATCCCCGGCGCACGCGACAAGCTCGCCGAAATCATGCCCGCCCTCAAACCCGAGCCGGCCCCGCGCGACGTGTCGGGCACGGATATCGGCCCCGTGGCGCGCTACCCGGGCCTGACTCGCTCGCACTGGCATCGCGAGGGCCGCGAAATCACCGTGCGCTACGAAGGTCCGGCGGACTATGCGCGGGTGCTCGACCACTACGTCAGGGGGTTTGCCGCACAGGGCTACGCCCAGGGCGTGCTCTCGGCCTCGCCCGGGCTGGAAAAGCACGAGTACCTCAAGGGTAGCGACCGCGTTGCATTCACACTCACACAACTGCCGAAGGACAAGGTCAAGGTAAGCCTTGTCGCCGTCCTGCCGGCGCCGACTTCCGCAAAGACCCAACCATGACCCAGATGACCCGGGACGAACACAAGGCCATCCTGGCCATTGCCCTCTATGCCGCCTTCGCCGACGGCATCAAGGAGGAACGCGAACGCGAGGAGGTGCGCCGCATTGCCGCCACCCTCGCCGACCAGGCCGGCGCCCCCGACCTCGCGCGGCTGTACCAGGACGTGCTGCTCAAGCGCGTGTCGCTGGAAAGCGCGGCGACGGCATTGGCCGATCGCGACCAGCGTCAGCTCGCCTACGAGATGGCCCTGTGCGTCTGCGAGGCCGACGGGCGCCTGGCGGATGCCGAGCGGCGCTTCCTCGACGACCTGAAGCGCCTGCTCGGACTCGACCCTATCCAGGCCGAGCTGATCGAGGGGGAGGTCGACACCCTGGTCGCCGACGCCGCCGCGCCGCCCCTTCGCGCCCCGGCGACGCCACCCCGTGCCGCCGATGCCGATCTGGACAAATCCATCCTCAACTACGCGCTGCTCAACGGCGCCCTCGAACTGCTGCCCCAGTCCTGGGCGTCGATGGCCATCATTCCCTTGCAGATCCGCATGGTGTATGGCATCGGCCAGGCCCATGGGGTCGCCCTCGACCAGGGGCATATCAAGGAGTTCATCGCCGCCGCCGGCGTCGGGCTGACGTCCCAATACCTCGAGCAGATGGGCCGCAAGCTGATCGGCGGCCTGCTGGGCAAGGCCGCCGGCAAGACCCTGGGCACGCTGGGCCGCACGGCCACCGGCATGGCCTTCTCGTTCGCCACCACCTATGCGCTGGGCCAGGTGGCCAAACGCTACTACGGCGGCGGCCGGGTCATGAGCACGGCGGTGCTGCGCGAGACCTTCCAGGACCTCTTGGGCCCCGCCAAACAGATGCAGGCGCAGTACCTGCCGCAAATCCGCCAACAGGCCGAAACCCTCGACATGGGCCGCGTCATGGACATGGTCCGCGGCCAGCCGGGAGCCACGACATGACCGACACCAGCGTCAGTTTCGCCACCGGTCCGATGTGGGCCGGCTTCATCATCTTCGTGCTGGCCATGCTGGCGCTCGACCTGTTCGTCCTCGGCGGGCGCAAGGCGCACAAGGTTTCCGTCAAGGAGGCGGGGGCCTGGGTGGTCGCCTGGGTTTCCCTCGCGCTCGCCTTCGCCGGCCTGCTCTGGTGGTATCTCAACGACACCCAGGGCGCCGAGGTGGCGCGCACCAAGACGCTGGAGTTCCTTGCCGGCTACCTGATCGAACAGTCGCTGTCGGTGGACAACATGTTCGTCTTCGTCATGATCTTCAGCTATTTCGCCGTGCCGCCGGAACTGCAGCGCCGCGTCCTGCTCTACGGCGTGCTCGGCGCCATCGTCATGCGCGCCGGCATGATCTTCGCCGGCGTCTGGCTGGTGCAGCAGTTCGCCTGGATCCTCTACGTCTTCGGCGCCTTCCTGGTCATCACCGGCATCAAGATGATCGTCTTCGCCGAATCCGAGCCCGACCTCGAGAAGAACCCGCTGCTGCGCTGGCTGCGCGGGCACATGCGCATCACGCCCGAGTTCCACGGCGAGAAGTTCTTCGTGCGCCAGAACGGCCTGCTCTGGGCGACGCCGATGTTCCTCGTGCTGGTGCTGATCGAGGCCAGCGACCTGGTGTTCGCCGTGGACAGCATCCCGGCGATCTTCGCCGTGACCACCGACCCCTTCATCGTGTTCACCTCCAACATCTTCGCCATCATGGGCCTGCGCGCGCTGTACTTCCTGCTCGCCGACATGGCCGACCGCTTCCACCTGCTCAAGTACGGCCTGGCCATCGTGCTGGTCTTCATCGGCGGCAAGATGCTGGCCATGCCCTGGTTCCACATGCCGATCCAGTGGTCGCTCTCCATCGTCGGCAGCATCATCGCCGTGTCGGTGGTAGCCAGCCTGGCGCTGTCGAAGCCGAAACTGAATACCGTTGCCGCCGGAGAAGAAGCATGAGCCCCACCCGCATGACCCCGGTGCCTCCCGGCGGCGAATATGACAGCGACGGCCGCCTCGTCGGCCTGGTCTACGACAGCACGCCGCCGCTGCCGGTACCCGGTACGAATCCCTGGCTGGTCGCGGTGGATAGCTCGGACAACGCCCTGCGCGCCGTCGCCCATGCCGCCGACCAGGCCACCGGCATGAAGGCCTGCGCCCTGCACCTGGTCCATGTACAACCCTGGCTGGCGAAGGAGGCCGCCGAGGCGGAACTCGCGCACCGCGCCCTGGGTGCCACCGCGAGGGCGCGCGACCTGCTCGATGCGCGGGGCCTGCCATGGCGCCTGCACGTGGCGCTGGGCGAACCGGCCGAGCGCATCATCCACCGGGCCGTGAGGATATCGGCCAGCGGCATCGTCATCGGCAGCCGCGGACTCAATGCCATCGAAAGCCTGCTGTTCGGCTCGGTCGCCTACAAGGTCATGCATCTTTCCCCCTTGCCCGTGCTGGTGGTGCCGTGAGGCTCGCCGTCCCGTCAGCGCCGTCCGGTGGATACCGCGGCGCATAACCTTTTCTTCGCAACCCCAAAGGAGAATCAAATGAACCTGAACACCCAACGCGAACAAGCAATTGCCCTGCTCCGGGGAGGCGAGCAATCCGTCCTCGCCACCAACAAGGTGATCCGCAACACCTACCTGCTGCTGTCGATGACGCTGGCCTTCTCCGCCGTCACCGCCGCCACCTCGGTGGCGCTGAAGCTGCCGCATCCGGGCATCATCCTGACCCTGATCGGCTTCTTCGGCCTGCTGTTCGCCGTGCACAAGCTCAAGGACAGCGGCTGGGGGATACTGGCCGTGTTCGCCATGACGGGCTTCATGGGCTACACGCTGGGTCCGATCATCAGCCGCTATCTGGGCCTGCCCAACGGCGGCGAGATCGTCATGCAGGCGATGGGCGGCACCGCCGCGATCTTCATCGGCCTCTCGGCCTACGCCGTGACGACGAAGAAGGACTTCAGCTTCATGGGCGGCTTCCTCATGGTCGGCATCCTGCTCGCCTTCCTCGCCGGCCTGGGCGCGATCTTCTTCCAGATCCCCGCGCTGTCGCTGACCGTCTCCGCCGCCTTCGTGCTGCTGATGTCCGGCCTGATCCTCTACGAGACCAGCAACATCATCCACGGCGGCGAGACCAACTACGTGCTGGCCACGGTGACGCTGTTCGTCTCGATCTTCAACCTCTTCACCAGCCTGCTGCAACTGCTGGGCTTCATGAATGGAGACGATTGAACGCGATGTCCGCCCTGATCCGGCGCCTGCGGGCGCTGGCGCCCAGCCGCGCGCAGCTCGAGGCCAATCCCTGGCTGAGCCGGCTGGCGCCGTATCTTGCCGAACCGAAACTCTGGTGCTGGTCGCGCCGCGGCGTAGCCATGGGCATGGCAATCGGCCTCTTCATCGGCTTCCTGATCCCCATCGCCCAGATCCTGCTTGCGGCGGCGGCGGCGGTCGTGCTGCGCGCCAACATCCCGATCGCCGCGGCCGGCACGCTGGTCACCAACCCGCTGACCGTGCCGCCCATCTACTACGCCGCCTATCAGCTGGGCGCCTGGGTCACCGGCACGTCCGCCACGGCGGCGGTCTCGTGGGCCGATCCGGTCAGCGTCCTGGAAAGCCTCGGCTCGGTCGGCCTGCCGCTGTTCACCGGCCTGGCGATCACGGCATGTTTCTCGGCGGCCGCCAGCTACCTGCTGATCTCTCGGATCTGGATCTGGCATGTCGCCGCAAAGCGACGCGGGGGGCGGCCATGACGTTTGCGCCGCCCTGTCGCCGCGCGACCCGGGTCCGGCAGGAAGCGGCCTGATCAACAGTACGAGGAGACCGGAATGAAGAACCGACAAAAGCGCATTGCCTTGATAGCCGGCGGCCTGCTCACCATAGGCGTGGCGACCGCCCTCGTCATGAACGCGCTGAACAGCAACATCGCCTTCTTCGTCACGCCGACCGAGGTGCTCGACGGCAAGGCGCCGCAGGACAAGGCCTTCCGCATCGGCGGCCTGGTCAAGGAAGGCTCGATACGCCGCGACAACCTGACCGTGCATTTCCTGATCACCGATACCGCGAAGGAAGTCCCGGTCACCTACACCGGCATCCTGCCCGACCTGTTCAAGGAAGGAAAAGGCGCCGTGGCCCAGGGCCGCATCAAGCCCGACGGCACGTTTGCGGCCACCGAGGTGCTGGCCAAGCACGACGAAAACTACATGCCGGCGGAGGCCCAGCACGCCATCGACGAGGCGCAAAAGTCCGCGCCGAAGTACCCATCGAACCAGACCAAGATCTAATCAATCGCAGTTTTCCAGCAAAGGAGATTCACAATGAAACGCATCGCAATTGCCCTGTTTGCCGTCGTCATGGGTGCCGGCCTGATGATCCAGGACGCCGAGGCCGCCAAGCGCCTGGGCGGCGGCAAGAGCTCCGGCATCAGCCGCGATTCATCGGTGATGAAGCGCGACGCCATTCCCGCCAAGCCCGCCGCCGCGCCCGCAGCGGCCGCACCCTCTGCCGCT
>JALHNN010000171.1 GCA_022843505.1 Sulfuritalea sp. | reverse complement strand
TGCAATGGCGCCGGCACGGATACCCAGGGACCACAGCCGTTTGACCAGCTCACGCGCCGCCTCCTGCCCGTGCCCGGACGGATGCTGGCGTGAGGGACGGTCCTTGTCGGCAAAGACCAGAATCTGGTCGATGCCGGCCGGTGGCTGGAACGTCGCCAGCAGATGCGCGTTACCGGTGGCCCAAGCGGATATGCCCGTGGCCTCGGTGACGGCAAGTGCCGTCTCGATCCACTCGGTGACTGCCAGGCGATGATTCGCCGGCACCAGTCGAATAGCGCCCCCGGTCATTTGACGCGCCAAGGGATGGCGCATCAGCTTCTTGGGGGAATCGACCGGCGCCTTGCGGCCCTCGGGGGTGAGATAGGTACGGTGGATGGTGACTGCATCGCCACCTTGCCCCGTCACTTGCGCAATCAGGGTCGGGTAATCAGCAAGTCGCCGGTTGTCCTCGTAGTATCCGAGTGCTGCATGAAACCGCAGCGTCTCAGGCACCTTGACCGACAGACCGCGACGAGCCAAATACAACCGTGCCGGCTCGGCGCTCGGATGGGACAAGGCCACAGACTCCCGCCAGGTGCGATTCAGCTGCTCCCGACGCATCTCATCCTCGGATTTATCCGCCGCCGAATTGGCACTGCGCGACCGGCTGCCGACCTGTTCCGCCACTTCGCGGATCGTCCGGCCAAAATCCCAGCCATTGATCCACATCAGCAGCGCAAACCCGTTGGCAAAACTGCCGCAGGTATTGCAAATGCCTCCCCCCGTATCGGCGACATCCCGAAACAGGCGAAAGCCATCCCGACCGCCGTGAACCGGACAAGGCACATGCTTGCCTGTCCGTTCCAGTGCGGCTTTCAGCGGTGGCGCGAGAGCAAGCAGAACCCGCTCCCAGCGACCTCGCGCATCTTCCTTGACTTGCTGCGTCTCGTACTCGTGCTTCATTGTCGATGCCTCCATGTAACAACTCCGTGTGGAAATCTCCGCGCGGCATGGAGCGATCCCGTCCGGGAATGGCTCCCCGGCGGGGTTGATGAATGCTGTTTGTTTTCTCGTGGCCAGCTACCACACGTCCGTCCAATGCCTTACGGCGTCAGACTGAATCCCATGTTCAGGCTTTGCACAGCAGGCTCGGAATACGCACCGAACCTGTTCTGAAAAACCCCGGCGCACAGAGGGTGCACGCCGGGTAAGAGGACACAGGAGGGAGGAAACTGGATGCGATGCTACGCACCCGACCGCCCTCTCGGATTTTGAAATGCGCCCTTTTTGGCTCGACTTCGGCTGTCCGTTGAAACCGTTCCATGCAGTGCAAGACAGGTATGCCCGCCGTCACCCGTTCGGGCAACGGCGGCACTCCATCACAACACCTTTACGCGACTTCGGCTTCCGCTTCCATCGCGCCGGCATTGCCCTTGTCGAGATCGAGACTGGCATTGATCTCGCGTTGGCGCACCAGCAATTGCGTCAGTCGATCCTCCTTGTCGAAGGGCTTGGAAATCTCGGCGAGGATGTCGGCCAGGCGCTTTTCTGCCCGTGCCAGATCCTCATGGACTTCCGCCAGCCGGCCTTCCAGCGCGTTGGCCACGTTTTCGATCACCCTGACCATCCCGATGGGATTGTCGGAATGATGTGCCATGTAGGCTCGCCGCTTTTTCAGCAGAAAGCTCGGTCCATCGGCTGACGCCGTGGGTATCGACACCGCCAGATCGAAGCCGGCAAACTGCCCGACGACGATCTCCCCGGCCGAAGCTTTCCAGTTCCCGATCTTCCGGGTTCTGGCTTTGGCTTCGACGTAATACCGGACAAGCGCCTCGCCTGCTTCGGCACGGTCGACAAAATGCTGCCCGTCGATCACCATGCAGAAGCGCTGGGCACGAACATCCACTCGATCGGCGATATCCGCCTCAATCGCCTCGATCCGTTGCCGGAGTTTCTCGATGCGACCGGGCAAGGTGGCCGACTCCCTCTGGTTTGACCATCGCTGGTTGTCCCATTGGGATTTGAGCAAGGACAGCTTGGCGACCTCGGCATCGATGCCGGCTTTTTCCATGACCAGCGGATTGCCGGACGCCAGTGCCTTCACTTCGGCATAGGACAGCGCCGCCAGCTCCACATCCTCCGCGCTACGCATCCCGGTATCCCCCCGCATCACCTGGGCGATGAAGCGTGCCTTGGTTTCGAGGGTCTGCCAGATGTAGGCGTCGAACGAGGCCTCCGTCACGTAACGGACGATACGCACCTCCTCATTCAGGTTGCCCTGACGAATGATGCGTCCCTCCCGTTGCTCGACGTCGGACGGACGCCATGGCGCATCCAGATGATGCAATGCCGCCAGACGCGTCTGGATATTGGTGCCCACCCCCATCTTCAGGGTGCTGCCCAACAGAACGCGAACCCGCCCTTCCCGCACGGCCTTAAACAACTCGGCCTTCGCGGTATCGCTCTCGAAGTCATGAATGAAGGCGATTTCCGTTCCCGGAACCCCCATCTCCACGAGCTTCGCCCGTATGACGTGATAGACACTGAACCGCCCATCGTCCGTAGGTGTGCTCAGGTCGCAAAACACGGCCTGAGTGCCGCGGAACACCGCCGTATCGCGCCAGATGCCATGAATCCGCTCGGCACACAGGCTCACTTTCCCATCTGCTGCCTCCGGCTCACGAGGAACCACCAGCCGCATGTCCAGCGCAGCCTTGCGGCCATCGTTGGTTACCGCCAGCATGTTGTCCTCGTTGGGCGACACAGTGCCGTTGCGAATGGCTTCGGCACGTTCCACCAGCGTTGCCACAAATGCCTTCAGGGCAGCCGTGGGTTTCGCTGTCACCGTCTCCAAATGGAAACGCGGCACCGGTAGCTTCAACATGTCCGCCGTTCGAATGTCCGCCACTTCGCGGAACATCGTCATCAGCTCGGGCAGATTCACGAAGCGGGCGAACCGCGTGTTCATGCGGTATCCCCCACCATCGGGCGACAACTCCAGGGCCGTCACCGACTCGCCGAAATTGCCCGCCCAGGTATCGAACTGCGCCACATGATTCCCCCGCAGCGTCGCGGGTTGCAGATAGCGTTGCATGGTCCACATCTCCGCCATCGAGTTCGATACCGGCGTTCCTGTTGCGAACACCACCCCCAACCGGCCGCCATGCTTGTCCATCACATGCCGCGTCTTCACGAACATATCGAAGGCACGTTCCGAGTTGGCATTGGGCAGTCCTGCGACCCGCGTCATCTTTGTGAACCGGTAGAGGTTCTTGAAGTAGTGCGCCTCGTCAATGAAAAGGAAGTCGACACCCAGTTCCTCGAACGTGAGCATGTCATCCTTCTTCGACTTCGCCGCCAGCTTCTCCAACCGAGCGAGCCAGATTTTCTTGGCCCGTTCCAGTTCCTTGACGATCCGATTCCCCCGCTTCTGCGATTTCGAGGCCCGAATGGCACACTCGATTTCATAGACCCGCGCTTCGATGAACGAGGTCATGGCCTCGTCGCTCATCTTGATCCTTTCGAAAGAGGCATGGGTAATCAGCACGCCATCCCAATCCCCGGTGGCGATCCGAGACAACAGCGTCCGGCGTTTGTCGCCGACCAGGTCGTCCTTGCTCGCCATCAGGATATTGGCCCCGGGATAGGCTCGCAGAAACTCCGCCGCAAACTGCTCCAGCATGTGGTTTGGCACCACATAGCACGGCTTGCCGGCCATCCCCAGACGCCTCAACTCCATACCGCCACAGATCATCGTCAGGGTTTTGCCGGCGCCGACCACATGAGCCAGCAAAGTATTCACCCCGCCCGACACGATGCGCCAGATGGCGTCCTTCTGATGCCGATGAAGGTTGAACACTTCGGAGAAGCCCGGCAGCGCCAGACCTGACCCGTCAAACTCCCGCAAGCGCACAGAATTGAATTGGTCGTTGTACAGCCGGACCAAGCGCTCACAACGACTCGCATCGGCAAACACCCAGGCACCAAATGCTTCCTTGAGCGCCTGCTGCTTCTCACGTGCGGCAATGGTTTCCTCCGTGTTCACGAAGTATCGGTCGGTCACCGGATCGCGATCCCGAATCGTTGGCACCATCTGGTTCAGCGTGACGACAAACAGCTCGCCTGCCGAGATACGTCCGGTACCGAAGGTTTGGGTCGATGCGACCGACCGTTCACCCTGCCAGGGCACATCGATGTTCCACGCCCCGGCTTCCGCACAGAACTCCACCGTGCATCCCTCACACTCCAGTAACTGATCGAGGAATTCGGCATAGTCGCGCGCCGGTATCCAGGTCGATCCGATCCGGGCATCGATTTCTCCCGGCCCCAGATGGGCAGGCACCACCGCTTTCAAGGCATCCACATTGCGAACAAATTCTCCGCCCGCTGCTTCTGCCATTTCCAGCTTGCTGCGCACGTTCCCGGCCAAGTAAGCATCCGCGGTTTCCCATTGCGATGTTTCTGGATTCAGGAAGATCAGACCGCGATCCGCCATGTCCGGGAGGAACGCCGATGACACCTGCCCAAGCAGGGATGCCATCAACGCAACATCCACACATCCGCGCTCATGCAGCGACACCAACAAGGCCTCTTCCGGCGTATTGCAGAGGTCGACCTTGCGGACGACCCCCACGGTCCGACGGAAGAACACATCGGCCTTTTCCGCCACGCCGCCCTCCGGATCGTAATTCTCCAGAGACAACAGCAATGGCAGGTCGGGGTCTCCCTTGAACGCCAGCTTGTTGGCCTTGGCATGCAGATAACCATGCCGCGCCACAAAGCCGTCATAGGCCATGTTGAGCATCATGCGGTAACTGCCAAGACGGCCATCGTCATCCGTGAGATGCTGGACATGCAGCAACTTCCTCGCCGCATCCCGAATCGCCATCATGCCGACGATGCGCTTGGCAGCCGTTGCCGATACCGTTCCCTCGATAACCAGCAGCTCCTGGCCTTCCGAGACAGCCAAACGGCCATCGTCGGTGAGGCAGAATGCGCCCGGCTTCACGAACTCCGGCGCCGCGACACGAATGTCGCGCTGCGGCTTGCCACTGGGCTCGGAATTTCTCGCCACCCGTGGGCGATGAACACCCTCTGGCAACCGCGCAATCCGGTCCCGTAACGCACTGCCGATATCGCCATCGAAAATGGCGGCATTCGACAAGCCATAGCCATTCGACTTCTGTCCCATGCGCCCGATCAGCATGTCCGGGTTCTGGACATACCAGTTCGAGACATACAAACGGCGGGAGCCATCGCACATCGCATAGGGCGCTTCGACCACGCTGATCCAGTCGTCAGCGGCCTTTTCGCCTGCCCCCAACTTCTGGAGAAAGACGATGTCGGTCGTGACGTCGGTATTGGCGATCTGCGAAAACGTCCCGGACGGCAGACGAATCGCCCCCAGCAGCCTTGCCTGGGAGGCCATGTGGCGCCGCGCCCGATCTTCCCACTTGTCCAATGTTCCGGCCGACGTGATGAACGCCACCAGACCACCCGGACGGGTCACTTCCAGGGCACGCCCGAAGAAGTAATCGTGGATCAGGAAGTTTGCGTAAGGGACATTCCGATCGTCCGGCACCTGATAGTTCCCGAAGGGAACATTAGAGATCACCAGATCGAACCAGTCTTTGGGCAATCGCGCCTTCTCGAAGCCCACCGTCAAGGTACGAACCCCGTGTTGCCCATACAGGCGCGACAGCATCCGCGACGACAGACGGTCGATTTCGATGGCCGTGATTTCCGAAACTTCGGCCAAATCCTTTGGCATAGCACCGATGAAATACCCGGTACCTGCCGAGGGATCGAGGACGCGACCACCCCGAAAACCAAGTCGGCGCACTGCTTCCCAGATCGCATCGATCACGAAGACCGCCGTGTAATGGGCATTAACCACGCTCCCCTTGGCGCTCGTGTAATCCTCGCCCAACAGATCCGGCAATGACTCGGCTCTCGCCCGCCACGCTGGATCGTCCTGCTCGGGATTGAACGCTTTAGGAAGCCCGCCCCATCCGGTATAGCGATTGAGCATGGATCGCTCTTCGTCAGTCGGGAAACGCTTCTCGGCATCCAGCAATGACAACACTGCGATCGCCGCCAGATTCGCCTCGAACTTCCCGACCTCCCCACGCAACATCGCATGCAGAGAGCCATCCAGCGCTGGCCATACCGGGCGGATCGGCTTGGGTGCCGGAACGTCGGCAGCCACTTCGACAACCCGTTCTGCGATGTCGCCCGAACTTCCCTCATCGATGTCCGGTACGGCGACATGTACTTGGCTGACCAAGGGAAAGGCGATGATTTCCGCCGT
>JALHNN010000170.1 GCA_022843505.1 Sulfuritalea sp. | reverse complement strand
GTCGGCGAAAGCCTGCCCGCCGGCGGCGAGCGCCTCGCCACGTCGGACGCTGCCGCCATGCACGGTGACCATGCTGGGGCAGAAGCCGTCGAGGCAGGAGAAGTCCTTGTTGCAGGCGAACTGGTCGGTGGCGCGCTTGCGGCCGAACTCGGTTTCCACCGGCACCACGGCGAGGCAGTTGGACTTGACGGCGCAGTCGCCGCAGCCTTCGCAGACGGCGGTGTTGATGAAGACGCGCATCGCCGGGTCCCTGTAGGTGCCGCGCTTGCGGCGACGGCGCTTCTCGGCGGCGCAGGTCTGGTCGTAGACGAGGGCGCTGACGCCCCTGGTTTCGCGCAGCTCGCGCTGCGTTTGTTCCAGCCGGTCACGGTGGCGGATCTCGACGCCCGGCGCGAAGTCGGTGACGCCCTGGTACTTCTCCGGTTCGTCGCTCATGACGATGATGCGATCGACATCTTCGGCGGCCAGTTGGCGCGTCAGCTGCGGCACCGTCAGCGTGCCGTCCAGCGGCTGGCCGCCGGTCATCGCCACGGCGTCGTTGAACAGCAGCTTGTAGGTGATGTTCACCTTGGCTGCTACCGCCGCACGTATGGCAAGTAGTCCCGAATGGAAATAGGTGCCGTCGCCCATGTTGGCGAACACGTGCTGCGTGCCGCTGTGGCCGGCAATGCCGAGCCAGGTGGCGCCTTCGCCGCCCATGTGGGAGATGGTCAGGGTGTTGCGCCCCATGGCCACCGCCATCAGGTGGCAGCCGACGCCGCCCAGCGCGCAGCTGCCCTCGGGCACCTTGGTCGACTGGTTGTGGGGGCAGCCGGGGCAGAACCAGGGCATGCGCAGCAGCGTCACCCTGGGTTGGGCCGATGCCTGCGCCTTGCCGTCGAGGAAGGCGATGTAGTCGCTGATGCGCGGCGAGGCATGAAAGCGATTGATGCGCGCGGCGATGGCGCGGGCGACGATGGCCGGAGTCAGTTCGGCGGTGGGCGGCAGCAGCCAGCGGTGCTCGGGCACCGGCCATTCGCCGGTCTCGTCGTATTTGCCCACCACGCGCGGGCGGACGTCTTCGCGCCAGTTGTAGAGCATTTCCTTGAGTTGGTACTCGATGATCTGGCGTTTTTCCTCGACCACCAGGATTTCCTCCAGGCCCTCGGCGAAATGGCGCACGGCGTCGGCCTCCAGCGGCCAGGGCATGCCCACCTTGAACAGGCGCAGGCCGATCTCGGCGGCGTATTTCTCGTCGATGCACATGTCGTCGAGCGCCTGGCGCACGTCCATGTAGGCCTTGCCGCAGGCGATGATGCCCAGCCGCGGCCGCGGGCTGTCGTAGATCAGGTGGTTCAGCTTGTTGGCGCGGGCGTAGGCGATCGCGGCATAGACCTTGTACTGCTGCAGGCGCAGTTCCTGCGCCAGCTGCGGATCGGGCCAGCGCAGGTGCACGCCGTCGGGCGGCAGCTGGAAGTCGGCGGGGATGCGGAACGTGTAACGCTCGGGATCGACTGTCACCACGGCCGAGCTTTCCGCCGTGTCCGAGGTCAGCTTCATCGCCACCCAGCAGCCTGAGTAGCGCGACATGGCCCAGCCGTGCAGTCCGTAGTCGAGGTATTCCTGCAGGTTGGAGGGCGCCAGCACCGGGATGCCGCAGGCGGAAAAGATGTGCTCGCTCTGGTGCGCCACCGCCGAGGAGCGCGCCGAGGGATCGTCGCCGGCGATCAGCAGCACGCCGCCGTGCGTGGCGGTGCCGGCGTGGTTGGCGTGGCGGAAGACGTCGCCGCTGCGATCGACGCCCGGGCCCTTGCCGTACCACATCGAAAAAATGCCATCGAACTTCGGCTGCGGGAAGAGGTGCAGTTGCTGGGTGCCCCAGATCGCCGTGGCCGCGATGTCCTCGTTGAGCCCGGGCTGGAAGGAGATGTCGTGCTGCTTGAGGAAGGGCGCGGCGCCGTGCAGCGCGGTGTCCAGGCCGCCCAGCGGCGAGCCGCGATAGCCCGAGATGTAGCCGGCGGTATGCAGACCGGCATGGCGGTCGAGTTCGTGCTGCAGCATGGGCAGGCGGGCCAGGGCCTGCATGCCGGTGAGGAATACCTTGCCGCGTTCGAGGCGGTACTTGTCTTCGAGGCTTACCTTGGCGATCGTCATCTGCTGCTCCTCCGTGGTGCGGCGCCCGGCGAGGGCGTCTTCGTCTCGCGCGCGATCGCGGGGATCGCGGCTTCAGCGGGGGGCGGGGGAGGGCGTTCGGGCGCCGTCGGTGGTGGTACGCCACCAATGGCACAGGCGCAGCGAGATGCGGTGCGAGAGCGTCATGCGGATACCCCCGCGGCGTGCTTCTCGCGGGCGCGGCGGGCGAAGCGCTCGGCCAGTTTCGGCGCGCGCCCCGGGGTGCTCCAGGGGCAGACGGCGAGGCAGATGCCGCAGCCGTAGGTCTCGTTGAAATAGGGGATGCAGCGGTCGAAATCGACCGCCCATTTCACCGTGCCGCGCACCAAGACCTTCTCTCGGCTGATGGCATCGGGCGGGCATTCGTTGGCGCAGACCTGGCAGCCGGCACAGAAGTCGTCGGCGCCGAAGGCATCCGGCGCGTCGGCCAGCAGCGGCAGGTCGGTCTCGACGGCGGCCAGCCGAAAGCTGGAGCCGTACTCGCGGTTGATCAGCGAGCCGTGCTTGCCGAGTTCGCCGAAGCCGCAACTGATGGCCGCCGGCAGCAGGTTGAGCGAGCCGACCCAGGGGCCGGCGTGCGGCTTCGCCTCGTAGCCCTGGGCGCGGATCCAGTGCGCCAGCCAGTTCACCACGCGGGCGCCGCGGTTGTACTGGTCGCAGACTTCGAGCTGGCCTTCCGGGTCCTCGGCACTCGAGGGCACGCGTGAGAGGCGGGCGTGGTCCATGGCATTGCCGACGACGATGAGGTTGGGCAGGCGGCACTCGAAGCCTTCATAAACCCATTCCGGACGTATGCGGGCGATGCCGACCAACTCGGCTTCGCTGCCGACGCCGGGATAGCCCTCGGGCCGAGTGCCCGGACGGTTAAGCGCGAAGTCCTTGACCTGCCGGGTCCAGGAGTCGGCGCTGGCGACACGGCGAGTTTCGGCGGGGGGCGGCAGCTTGCCGGGCCCGCGGTCGGCCAGGGCATAGACGTCGCGGTAGGCCGGCACGGAAACGAAACGCTGCTTGACGGCCTCGAGCAGGCGACCGAAGGGATGCCCTCCGGATTCCTTCAGCCAGAAGATCTGGCGCGGGCGGCGCGGCCCGGCTTCGCCCCAGCCGTTGAAGGCATTGCCGGTGATCGCCGGCAGCAAGGTCGCGTACTCCGCGGGCGGAGTCCAGGCGGGCTGGTTCTTGCGGCTCATGCCATCAGCTTGAAGGCGGGGCGGCGAAGTAGCCGCCCCGGCGTGCTTCAGTCCTTGACCCGCATGAACTTGCCATCCTTCACGGTGATCATGACCTGGCCGCGCAGGTCGTAGCCCGAGTGGTCGGCGGGCGACATGTTGATCGGGCCCTGCGAGGCCTTCAGTTCCTTGGTGCTTTCCAGGGCATCGCGCAGCGCGCTGCGGAATTCCTGGGTGCCGGGCTTGCCCTTCTTCGCCGCGATGGGGATGGCGCGCGCTAGCAGCAGGCCGGCGTCATAGGTGCCGGCGGCGAAGATCGGCGGCTTGGAACCGAAAGCCTTTTCGTATCCGCTGATCAGGTCCAGGGTCACGCTCTTGGAGGCGACACTGTCCGGGATCTCGTCGGGCACCACCACCAGCGGTCCCATGATCAGCGCGCCTTCGACTTTCTTGCCGCCGATCTGGAGGAAGGCGCCGGAGGAAGCGCCGTGGGTCTGGAAGATCGGGCCCTTGAAGCCGGAATCGACGAGTTGCGTGTGCGGCATCGCGGCGTCGGCACCGACGCCGGCCACCATCATCGCGTCGGGCTTGGCGGCGATCATCTTCAGGGCCTGGGCCAGCGCGGTGGTGTCCTTCGCGCCGTAGCGCTCGTTGGCGACGATCTTGATGCCGGCCTTCTCGGCCATCGGGGCGAAGGTCTTGTACCAGTTCTCGCCGTAGGGATCGGCGCGGCCGATGAAGCCCACGGTCTTGACGCCGCGCTTGGTCATGGCGGCGACCAGGCCCTCGCTAATGACATCGTCGTTGGGGTGGGTCTTGAACACCCAGCGCTTCTTGTCGTCCATCGGCAGCACCACGGCGGAGGTGCCGACCGGCGCCAGCATTGGCGTTTGCGCCTCGGCCATGAAGGCCAGCACGCCCATGGCATTGCCCGAGCCGGAGGGGCCGATCAGGGCGTCGATCTTGTTCTCGCCGAGCAGCTTCCTGGTCAGTTGCACGCTCTGGGTCGGATCGCTGGCATCGTCGAACACCAGGTACTCGACGTCGAGGCCGTCGATCTTCTTCGGCAGCAGCGCCACGGCGTTCTTCTGCGGGATGCCGACGAAGGGAATCGCGCCGGTGGACGAGGCGATGACGCCGATCTTGACCTGGGCGTGCACCGGCAGCGCGGCGGCCAGGGCGATGCCGGCGGCGGCCAGCAGGGTGGTGATTTTCTTAGCTCCGGCCGCTGCGCTTAACGTCGTTAAGGCCGACGTTAGCCTGCACTGAAACTTCGTTTTCATTGTGTGATTCCTCCTTGAGTGGTTCGTGATGGTGTTGTTGTCTGTCGTCAGGCAATGATGCCCTGTTCCCTGAGGCTTGTGCAGTCCGCGGCGGAGAACCCTGCTGCGGCCAGCACGGATCGGGTGTGTTCGCCGTACTTGGGCGGGAAGTTCATCTCGCGCACGGCGCCGGGGATGTCCACCGCCATCGGCTGCATGCGCACTTCGCGCCCGTCGGGGGCGCGGGTGCGGGTCAGGGCGCGGGCGATGGCTTCCATCTCGCGCACGGCGGGGATGTCGTTGATCGCGGCATGGGGGATGGTCGCCTGGCGGAAGGCGGCGGCAATGTCGGCGGTGGCGACACGGCGGGTGACGGCCGCCACGTCGCGGTGTATGGCGGTGCGTTCGCGCACGCGGCCTTCGTTGGTGGCGCGCGCCGGGTTTGCTACCTGCGCGAACCAGGGTATCTCGGTCAGGCGCCGCCACTGCACGTCGCTGCCGATGGCCATGTAGATGAAGCCGTCGGCCGTGGGATAGACGTTGGTCGGGATGAACTTGCGGTGCTCGTTGCCGCAGCGCGTTATTTCCGATGGATCGCAGTTGAAGTCGAGCAGCGGCAGCGTGGTGATCAGCCAGGAGGCCGCCGCCTGCAGCATGGAGACGTCGATGCGGCTGCCCTTGCCGGTTTCGGCGCGTTCGAGCAGTGCCATCATAACGCCGGCATAGACCTCGTCGCCGGCCTTGAGGTCGATCAGCGGCACGCCGGACAGCGTGGGCGGGCCATCGGCCGGCCCCGTGAGTTCCATGTAGCCGGCCATGGCCTGGATCACCGGATCGTACCCGGGCGCGTCGGGGTAGTTCGGTCCCATGGCCGAGATGCCGGCCCAGATCAGGTCCGGCTTCACGGCCGAGAGGCTCTCGTAGTCGATGCCGAGCTGCCTGTAGCGCTTGGGTACCGTGTTGCAGCAGAAGACATCGACGTCGAGTTCGACGATCAGCCTGCGGAGCAGCTCCTGGCCCTTTGCCTCCTTGAGGTTGAGGGCGATGGCTTCCTTGCCGACGTTGGGCGCGATGAAATAACTGCGGCGGTCGTCGTCCGCGACCTTGCCGCCGATGTAGCGGTTCGGGTCGCCGGGCAGGCCGTCGCCGCTCGGCGTCGATTCGATGCGGATCACGCGCCAGCCGAGCTGGGCGAAGCGCAGTGTGGCATAGGGTAGGCTGAGTGCCTGTTCCATGGACAGGATGGTGCGGCGCTTCATGCCGTGCCGTCCGGTAGGAGCGAGCTTGCTCGCGAATCCGATGGTCGCTTCGCGAGCAAGCTCGCTCCTACAAGAGGTGCGTTGGCCATCATCAATCCGCCTTCCACGGCTTCCAATACCGTTTCGGCGTCTGGCCATGCAGGGCGCGATAGACCTTTTCCGGGGTGAAAGGCAGTTCGAACAGCCGCGTGCCGGTGGCGTTGGCGATGGCGTTGGCGGCCGCGGCCGCCATGCAGATCGCCGGCGCTTCGCCGACGCCCTTGGCGCCCTGCGGGCCTTCGCCGTCCATGGATTCGATGAAGGCGATGTCCATTTCCGGGATCTCGGGTGCGGTGACCAGCTTGTAGTCGCGGAAGTTGGGGTTCCTCATCTTGCCGTCTTCGATCATCAGGTCCTCGGTGAAGGCATAGCCCTGGCCCATCACCACCCCGCCCTCGATCTGGCCTTCGATGCCC
>JALHNN010000169.1 GCA_022843505.1 Sulfuritalea sp. | reverse complement strand
GCCTTGCCTGAATGATGGCCTTGGTGATGGTTCTGGATTGATCGACTATTACTGCACATTGGCTGATGCCTCGCCCCATGCCGCGACGTGCGCTGCGTGAGATCGGAGGCAACGGTGTCATGGCAAAGTCGGCGTTGGGGTTACGGCGACTTCAGGCCGTCTGTTTCACCTATTGCGCGAGAACCTTGCGGAAATACGCCACCGTTTCCTTCAGGCCATCCGCGAGGCTGACCTTGGGTGCCCAGTCCAGAACCTTCCCGGCCAGCGCGATATCCGGCTGCCTCTGCCTTGGGTCGTCCTGCGGCAGCGGTTTGAAGCAGAGTTTGGATGAACCGCCGACGATCGAAATCACTTTTTCCGCCAATTCGAGCATGGTGAATTCCGTTGGATTGCCGAGATTCACCGGGCCGGTGAAGTCGGCCGGCGAATCCATCATGCGCAGCATGCCTTCGATCAGGTCGTCGACATAGCAGAAGCTGCGCGACTGCGAGCCGTCACCGTAGATCGTCAGGTCCATTCCTGCCAGGGCCTGAACAATGAAATTGCTGACCACGCGGCCGTCGTCGGGATGCATGCGCGGGCCATAGGTGTTGAAAATGCGCACCACCTTGATCTGCATCCTGTGCTGGCGGTGGTAGTCGAAGAACAGGGTTTCGGCGCAGCGCTTGCCTTCGTCGTAGCAGCTGCGGATGCCGACGGGATTGACCTTGCCCCAGTAGCCTTCCGGTTGCGGGTGTACCTCAGGATCGCCATACACCTCGCTGGTTGAGGCCTGCAGGATGCGCGCCTTGACGCGCTTGGCCAGGCCCAGCATGTTGATCGCGCCATGCACGCTGGTCTTGGTCGTCTGCACGGGATCGTGCTGGTAGTGGATCGGGCTCGCCGGGCAGGCGAGGTTGAAGATGCGATCGACCTCGACGTAGAGCGGAAAGGTAACGTCATGGCGCATCAGTTCGAAATAGGGATGGTCCAGCAGGTGGGCGACGTTGCGCTTTGCGCCGGTAAAGAAGTTGTCGACGCACAGCACGTCGTCGCCGCGTTCGATCAGTCGGTCGCAAAGGTGGGAGCCGAGGAAGCCGGCGCCGCCGGTGACCAGTACTCGATTCATGGAAAACTCCAATGGATATGATTCAATCCTGCCGCATCGGACGGCGGCGCAACTTTGTTGGTTGCGGGGGCTCGGCAATTTCAGTTTGGCCTGTCCGCACCTCGGCACCAACGTCGCGGTATTCTACCGAGATTGCCTTACCCAGCCGGCCTTCTCGGGCGCCTCCCGATGCCGTAGAGTGATCCCAGCACCCGTCCCTCCGCATTGGAATACCTGTTCCAGACCACTTCGCCAATTTCGAAATATCTTTCCATTAGGCGCCGCAGCGAGTTTTCGGAAAAGAAGTGCACGTGATCGGTGTTGCTGTATTCCTCGGGTCCGGTCGGTACCTCGACCAGCAGGCTCCCTTCGGCATTGAGTACTTCACATACCTTGGCGAAAGTGTCGTCTAGGCCCGGAATATGTTCGATCGTGTGAAACGACGCGACGACATCGAAGTGGTTTCGCGGAAGCGTCAAATCTTTGAACAGGGCAATCTTGATGTCTACACCGAGGGCTGCGATTCCGGCTTTCGCCGTGGGTCCGTTGCATTCACAGCCTTGTGCGTCGTGACCGAGCGTGCTCAGTTAGTGCAACAGCATGCCTTCCGCGCATCCAATCTCGAAGATCTTTTGCGGCCTATCTTCGATCAAGCCTGTTTTCCGCAGGGCGCCGAGTCTAGCCGCGAGATACTGCTGCCATTGTGCGCCGGGTTCGATGCGGGTAATGCCTTGGTGTGCCTTGTCCCCGACCCAGTAGCTGAGGTCGCGGTACATCAGGTGCAGGATCAGCCGCCCGGGAGTGCGGCGGCTGTATACGTGGTCGCAGGCGCCACAGTGATCGAGATCGGAATAAGGAGCCTGAAATTCGATCCGGTCTGGTTCGCCGCCACATATCGGGCAACTCAGCACCCTTCCGGCGCAACCCGGTACTCGGTACAGACATCGTATCCAGCGTTGCGTCTGCAGCGGCGTCATGGCAGGCATGATCCGGTACAGGATGGGTTCGGAAGGGGCTGACATCGGTCACGCCTGACTGGGAAACGTGGCATCCTACCCGTATTGAATGTTGGAATCCATTGTTGCCCTGCCCCTTGGGGGTATCGGATTGGCGTTCGCTGCGGCGGTGCGCGTGCGGTCTGTGAGAAAATCGGATGCTGAACTTGAGGCGCCGTGGTGGCTCCGCGGACATGGCTGGATGCAAATACCATGAGGCTTTCCCTGATTGTCGCGACCTGCGGGCGTGTGGCAGAACTGCAGCGCCTGCTCGATTCGATCGTCCTCCAGAGCTGCCTTGACCTGGAACTGATCGTTGTCGATCAAAACCCGGACGACCGGGTGGTGCGAGCGATTTCGCCGTTCCGGGAACGTATGGAGATCGTGCATTGCCGTTCGGATCCGGGCGCTACCCGTGCCCGAAACGTGGGTTTGGCGGTGGCGACCGGCGATATAATCGGTTTTCCCGACGACGATTGCTGGTATCCCGCAGGGGTGCTACATCGCGTGGCCGAGTTTCTAGCCGCAGCACCGGAATGGGATGGCATCATCGGCCACACAATTGACGCTGCAGGAAACGCGACCTTGCCCTGGAATGACCGCGCAGGTCCGTTGTCACCAGCGATGTCGTGGCGCCGTTCAGTGACCTATGTTTATTTTCTGCGCCGTGACGCGGCGCTGGCGGTGGGTGGCTTCGACACGACGCTCGGGCCCGGGGCTGGTTCCCCCTGGGGAGCCGGCGACGACAACGACTTCATGCTGCGTACGCTTAAGACGGGGGCGAAAGTGTATTTCGAGCCGGCACTGAGGGTGCATCATCCGCCGCTGTTTCCTGAATTTGATGGCCCGGGTCTCGAAAAGCGTGAGCGCTATGCACGCGCCGACGGCCGCGTGCTGCGAAAGCACCCGATGCCCCTATGGTGGAAGCTGGCATTTTTCGCAATGCCGCTGGCACGATGGACGGTTTCGCTTGCTTCCCTGAAGCCCCATCAGTTGCGCTTCCACTGGGTGACTTTCGTCGGACGCGTTCGTGGCTACCGTGACCGATTCCCCGCGTGAGGATACCGTGTTGGATATCCTGAAGGCTTCGTCACCGCTGCCCGTCGGGGTTCGGGCGTGAATTCGGTCATGGATTGTTTGGCAAACTTGGGATAGCTTGCAAAGCGTATGGATTTGACGGACCACCAGTTATTGACCACAGACAGCCGAGTGCTGGCCATGCTCCAGCGCCGGGAAGTCCGTGCGCCCTTCGTCACGGTCGTCGTCACGGTATTCAATTACGAGCGCTATGTGGCGGATTGCCTGCAGTCGATCGCGGCGCAGACTTACCGCAACTTCAAATGTCTGGTCGTTGATGACTGCTCCTCCGACCGTTCGGTCGAAGTGATCGAACAATTCATCGCAGAGCGCCAGCTGGGCGAGCGCTTCCTTCTGATCCGGCATGAGTCCAACCAGGGCCAGATGGCTGGCTTTAAGACCGGCTGTGAGCGCGCCGAGGGCGAGTTCGTGGTCTATGTCGATGCCGATGACCTGCTCCTCCCCGATTTTCTGGTCGGGCATCTCGCCGTGCATCTGGGCCAAATGCCGGTCGCCTTCACCAGTTCGGATCAATATCAGATCAATGAGGCCGGCGAGGTCATCGCCGGGCGCCATTCCGACCTGCTGGCTCGGGGGCGCTATCGCCACGTCGGGCCGCACTACCTGTACGAGAACTCCTGGCTGTGGGCGACCACCAGTTCCATGATGTTTCGCCGTGCGACCCTGCAGATGATCCTGCCGGACGTGACCGAACCTTTCCGCGTCTGCGCCGACAACTACATCTGCCACTTCGGCAACCTGGTGGGCGGCTCGATCCTGATTCCGAAGCGCCTGGGCTACTATCGGCGCCACGGCGCCAACTCGTTCAGCAAGAACCGCATCGTCGGCGGACAGCATCCGACCGGAGACATGCGCACCCATCCCCACCATGCGAGCATCCGGCGGGCGATGGTGGATCACCTGCTCAACTATTCGGATCGCTTTATCTCGGTTCTGGCAGGCTGGTGGTTTCTGGTATTGTTGGCGCGCGTCGTCATGTTTGGCGAGGCATTGCGTATTGTTGCAGACGGTACATGGTCATCGAAGATCCGCATGCCCAGGCAGTATGTGCTGCCTTTCCTGATGCGCAGCCTGGTCAATCGGGCACGCTGGAAATTCAGATTTTTCCTTGCTTTCGGGCCGCACATTCACCCCATTGCCAAGGTGCGCCGGAACCGCAGGATCGTTTAGGAAGTCGAAGCGGGCATACAAGCCCCGCCGTCAGATTGCCCCAACCCCGTAACAGGAGGCCGCAGTGAAATCACCCGCCGACATGAAGATCATCCAGATCGACATCACCAACGCGTGCACCAAGAAGTGCTCGAACTGCACACGTTTCTGCGGAAACCACCGCAAGCCGTTCATGATGGACTTCGACACCTTCAAGCGTGCCGTGGATTCCATGGAAGGTTTCCCCGGCATTGTCGGCATCATGGGTGGTGAGCCGACGCTGCATCCGCAGTTCGAGGAGTTCGTCCGCTATTTCGCGTCCAAGTTCGGCCATGGCGGGCCGCTGGAAAACGGGCGCAAGCCGATTTCCAGCTTCAATGCCCATATTGTCGAGAATGTGTTCGACATCGAGAACAACAACAGGCGCGGCCTATGGTCGATCATGGGCAAGCGTTACTACGAGCACTTCGAGCTGATCCAGGAGACCTTTGGCTACCAGGTGGTCAATGACCATGCCAGTCCGAGCGATCATGCCGCATTGCTGATCACGCGCAAGGAACTCGGCATTCCCGACGATGAGTGGGTCAAGATGCGCGATGCCTGCTGGATCCAGAACCGCTGGAGCGCGTCGATTCACCCCAAAGGCGCCTTTTTCTGCGAAGTGGCGGCTGCCCTCGACGCCACCTTCGACGGTCCCGGCGGCTGGCCGATCGAACCTGGATGGTGGAAGCGCAAGCCCGAGGATTTTGGCGACCAGCTGAAATACTGCGAGATGTGCAGTGCCTGCCTCAACGTGCCGACGCGCAATGCCAACGACGAAACCGATGACGTTTCACCCGTGATGTACGAGAAGCTGGTGCAGATCCGCAGCCCGAAGATCAAGCAGAAGCTGATCAACATCGTTCCTGTTGGGATGAACGGCGATTCGTCCCAGGAAAAGGTCAGCGGCCGCATTGTGGAAACCAATACGCCGTACCTGCCTGACAGTGATCACAGTCTGCGGGTCGGGCCCACCAACCGTACCATTTATCCCAAGCGTTTCGATGCCATCCTGCTCGGTCGAGACGACCCCGCGTCGCTGAATAAATTCCTTTCCTTGCGCGGGCAGTTCGACGATGTCGTCGCCCAGGTGTCCACGCTCACTGCGGAGTACGCGACGCTCTGCGAAACGGCCAAGCTGAAGACCTTCGTTGCTGCCGGCAAGCCTGGCGGCGAGGCATTGAACTCTTCGCTTTCCGCGGTCGAGTTTTCCGACTGGTGCGTGCTGATCGCGCCGGGTTTCGAGATACCGGCGGATCTCATGCCGCGGCTGCGTGAAGTGGTGCTGAATCCCGGTTCGCTGTATTTCTTGCCGGCGCGCGATACGGAGCACGGAGCCCCGCCCTTCCTGATGTTCAACGCGCTGGCCCAATCACTGCGCGGAAAGCTGCCGAATCCCTTTCCGGTCACCGGCGGGATCGCCGAATTCATGCGCCACTGGCCGGAAAACAAGCGCATCCAGCTGGACCCGAATTTCGATCGCGCTATGGAGGTTCCGCCCCCCGATGCGATCGACCAGATGTTCGAACGAATCCGTGCCGATTATTCGTGGATTGCGGACGCCCTCCCGCGCCCGGTCGGGAGCCGCATCATGCGGCTCGGCGCTTGGGCGCACTCGGCGACCAAGCGCGCCCAGGGCTACGTTCGAGGTTCGGCCCGCCAGTCCTGAAGGTTTGCCGCGGGTTCGTCCCGGGGCTAACCGGCGATACGGTTGCCCTTGATCTCGCCCAGCGGGCCGCGGGTGACCGGCTGGCCGTCCAGCTTGCGCTTGAGCCATACGACCCGCTTGTAGGCGCGGCGGATGAACATCCCCAGGTCGCTCAGGCGGTAGTCATCCGGTCGACTTTCCGCCAGCGCTACTCGCTTGTGCGCCGGGTAGCTGGCCGCGATGTCGAACAGGTCGCCGCCTGATTGCAGCGAAGACGACCGCAGAT
>JALHNN010000168.1 GCA_022843505.1 Sulfuritalea sp. | reverse complement strand
GACCGTGTGCGACTCGGCGATATCGGCATTCTTATCGTCTCACCCGAGCAATTGCGTAACCGCACACTGCGCAAAGTGCTGGCGCAACGTGAGATCGGTGCCTGGGTGCTCGATGAGGCGCACTGCCTTTCCAAGTGGGGGCAGGATTTCCGGCCGGATTATCGCTATGTCAGCCGCTTCATCCGCGAAAAGGCTGGAGACCAGCCGATCCCACCCGTGCTGTGCCTGACAGCTACCGCCAAACCCGATGTCGTCGCGGATATCGTCGGGCATTTCAAGGATAGGGTCGGCATCGACCTGCGCTGTTTCGATGGCGGCGCCACCAGAACCAATCTCGATTTCAGTGTCGTCCCGACCAGTCCGGCCGAGAAGTACTCCCACATCCATCAAATCCTGGAGGCTGATCTTCCGGAAGACGAAAGCGGTGGCGCGATCGTCTATTGCGCGACACGGCTGCAGACCGAGGAGGTGGCTGAATTTCTCAAGCACAAGGGCTGGTCGGTTGGGTGCTTTCACGCCAAGTTGCCGCCCGAAACCAAGAAGAACATTCAGAAGACCTTCATCGAAGGCAGTCTGCGCGTCATCGTTGCCACCAACGCCTTCGGCATGGGGATCGACAAGCCCGATGTGCGGCTCGTGATCCACGCAGACATTCCTGGGTCACTGGAAAATTACTTGCAGGAAGCCGGCCGTGCCGGACGCGATCGCATGGCGGCGCGCTGCGTTTTGCTCTATACGGCAGAAGATGTCGAGCGCCAGTTCGGCATGTCGGCACGGTCGCGCCTGACCCAGAAGGAAATCCAGGCCATCCTGCGTTCGCTGAGAAACCTTGAAGGAAAGAAGCGGAAAGGTGGCAGCCGGGACGGTGAGTTGATCGCCACCCCCGGCGAAGTTCTCGCCGAAGACGAAGACGGCGGCTTCCATCGCGATTCGGCCACCGACGATACCCGCGTACGCACGGCGGTGTCCTGGCTGGAAGAAGCCGCCCTGCTTACCCGCGAGGAGAATCAGGTCCAGATCTTCCCGTCTTCCCTGCGCATTTCCACGCTGGACGAAGCGCGGAAGAAGCTGGAGAAGAAGGACATCGCGCCGGAGTATCGGAAAAGCCTGCTGGCAATCATCGCGGCCTTGATCGATGCGCCCGCTGATGACGGGATTTCGACCGACGAGTTGATGGTTGCTTCCGGCCTGTCGTCCGACAAGCTGCGCGCCGCCTTCTACGACCTGGAGTCAATGGGCTTGGCCAGTAACGATACCGCGCTGACCGCCTATGTTCACGTCGCTGTCGAGAATTCATCGAAGAAGCGCTTCGAGCATGCCGCATCCCTCGAAGCCGCATTGATCAGCCTATTGCGCGAACAGCATCCCGACCTGAGTCGCGGAGAGGCGTCGGTCCTGCACCTTCGCCACACCAACCAGTCCTTGAAGGATTCCGGACATCCAACCGCACTGCCGGAAAAGCTGCGCCAGTTGCTGAGCAGCCTTGCAGCAGACGGGCGAGACGATGATGAAGGGCGCGGCAGTCTCAAGCTGCGCCGAATCGACGCCGAGTCCGTCTCGGTTGAACTTCAACGTGAATGGTCGGCCTTGGACGCAACAGCCAAACGTCGTCGCGCAGCGGCCGGATGCCTGCTCGAACATCTGCTTACTTGCCTGCCTTCCGGCGCCCGCGGCGTCGATCAATTGGCAGAAACGACCTTGGGCAAGTTACTGGCGGCGCTGGAGTCCGACCTGGTTCTCAAGGCCGAAAAGGCGATAACGCCCAAGCTACTCGATCGTGCCTTGCTGTGGCTGCACGAGCAGGAAATCATCCGCCTCAACAAGGGCCTCGCTGTCTTCCGACCAGCCATGACCATTCGCCTGGAGCCGGATTGGAAGAAGAAGTTCACGCAACCCGATTTTGCGCCGCTCAAACTTCATTACGACGAACAGGTGGTGCAGATTCACGTCATGGCCGAGTACGTGCAGCGCGGACTAAAGGAAATGGCCGAAGCGCTGGCGCTGACCATGGACTACTTCAGCCTGCAGCGCGACGAATTCATGCGGCGCTGGCTACCCGACCGCGAAAAGGAACTGACGCGCCAAACCACACCGGAATCGTGGCGCAAGATCGTCGAGGCGCTGAACAACAAGGCGCAGCGGGAGATCGTTTCCGACGAACGGGAGACCACCAATGTGCTGGTCTTGGCGGGCCCGGGGTCCGGCAAAACACGGGTGCTGGTGCATCGTATCGCCTACCTGATCCGCGCCCGTCGAGAGAACCCTCACGGTATTCTTGCCCTCGCTTATAACCGTCACGCCGCTGTGCAGATTCGCCAGCGCCTTGGCGAATTGATCGGCGGTGATGCGCGCGGTGTCTCGGTGCTCACCCTGCACGCACTTGCCATGCGGCTGGTCGGTGCCAGCATGCTTGAACAAAAGGTAGGTGCCGATCAGGACTTCTTCAAGAAGATCATCGAACAGGCTGTCAGCCTGCTCAAAGGCGACAACTTGCCGCCGGAAGAAGCCGACGAACAACGCGACCGGCTGCTGGCAGGCTTCCGCTGGATTCTGGTTGACGAATACCAGGATATCGCACCAGAACAATACGAGTTGATTTCTGCACTGGCCGGCCGCACCCGACAGGATGAAGATGGCCGGATCAACCTCTTCGCCGTGGGTGATGATGACCAGAACATCTATGCGTTCAATGGCGCATCGGTTGAATTCATCCGCCGCTTCGAGAAGGACTATGCGGCCAAGCCGGCCTACCTGATCAGCAACTATCGGTCGACGGCCCACATCATCACAGCCGCCAATCTGATGATCGCGCCTGCGGCCCATCGCATGAAAATGGATCACCCGATCGGCATTGATGCGGCCCGAGCCAAACAGCCTGCCGGCGGCGTATGGAAGAGTATCGATCCTGTTAGCCAGGGCCGTGTCCAGATTCTGCCAGCAGGTAACGACGACCAGCAGC
Source organism: Sulfuritalea sp. (assembly GCA_022843505.1). Lineage (GTDB taxonomy): Bacteria > Pseudomonadota > Gammaproteobacteria > Burkholderiales > Rhodocyclaceae > Sulfuritalea. Next base: position 3,343 of record JALHNN010000168.1, on the reverse strand, counting down.
AGGCGCTCGCGGTAATGGCAGAGTTCGAGCGGATGTCCGGTCTCGTGCCGGACTGGAATTGGGCGCGTTGTGCAGTCATTGGACGAGCGTGGAAGTCACTCGATCCTGTGCGCAGCTACTGCGAACTGAAGGGCATCCCGGTTCAACAGGCGGACGAAAGCAGCAACGGCTTCTGGAGTCTGCGCGAAACGCAGAATCTAATAGGTTGGTTGCGCGAGCGCCCCAGCCAGCTGATAGACGCCGCAACTATCAGGCAATGGCTGGAAACAAAACCAGATCGGCAGCCCGGTGCGCACTGGTGGTCGTATTTACGCGAGGCGATTGCCGAATATTCACTTGAAGTCGGCGAGGCCGAATTACCCCTCGATCACTTTCTCGAATGGCTGGCGGAATGGGGTCGAGAGGCGCGCCGCCGGCAAACAGGCTTGCTGCTGCTTACTGCACACAAGGCGAAGGGGCTCGAATTCGACCACGTCGCCGTATTGGATGGTGACTGGGCGCGAACAGCGGTCGATGAGGACGCTTACGCGCCACGGCGGCTTTACTACGTAGCCATGACGCGCGCCCGAAAAACGCTGGTGCTGGCGCGGTTCGATCGTGGTCACGTTTTGGTAGACGGGCTACCCAATTCACCCGCCCTTCTGCGTCGGCCGCCGACGGTACTGCCGCCGCTGATGCCGGAACTCGCAAATCAGTACAAGCGTCTCGGATGGGGGGAGATCAATCTTGACTATTCCGGCACCAGACCCCCGGCGGATGCAATCCATCGCAACATCGCGGCACTTGCCGTCGATGACGGACTCCTGCTCCGTCAAGAAAAATCAGGAGCCTGGGTGTTGTCAAATGAACAAGGTGCAATTGTTGGCAAGCTGTCGCGCGCCTTTGCGCCGCCCGAAGGAATGCTTTGCATCCAAGCGCGCGTGGTCGCAATCCACGTTCGTCTCCGCAAAGATGTAGGAGAAGAACATCAGGCCAGACTTAGCGATCAATGCGAAGTTTGGGAAATGATCGTTCCCGAACTCGTCTTCGCGCCGGTCAGCACATAGATGAGAGTCTTCAGCGGCTAGGCGAAAGCCGTATCAAGTGCGCGTGGCGGCGAAATGCCGGCGCTAGTGGTACGGCGAATTGTTAAATCAAAGCGATGGTGAGTGACACTGTGATGTCACGAGATGACAGGAGTCAGCCTTGGCCATCACAGAGAATCGCGACTTGGATGTAGATACGTCATTCAAAACCGCTGCAGCACTATGACCAACATTAGCTGAATGGCTGCTGTTGGTGGAGTTGCTAAAGGAGACATACCGATCAGTGGCGAGGGGACTTTTTGTATTTTAGAAGGACGCGGAGATCCACGAAGCCGATTGGAGGTACTTTGGACGTAGTCATCTTTACTCGGGCATCTGTTACGGCCACGAGTTTTACCCGGTGATAGACTTCCCCTGAAGTTTTTCCAGCGCAAAACAACAAATAATCCTGGGCGATACATGCCGCGCATATTCGACAACATCGATAACGACTTGCTCCCCGCGCTGCGAGCGACGATGCAGCTTTCCGATCGGTCGGACTTTTGTGTGGGCTATTTGAATCTGCGCGGCTGGCAATCCATCGATGACCTAGTTGATGTTTGGGATCCCGCCGCAGGTCAGGTCTGCCGCGTACTAGTCGGAATGCAGCGCCCCCCGCACGAAGAAATCCGCGAGTTATACAAAGCGGTTGGCAATGACGGGTTGATCGACAATGCCGCCGCCATCCGGCTCAAGACACAGTTCGCAGCGCACTTGCGCGAGCAGATCACCATGGGCATCCCGAGTGGCAAGGATGAGGAAGGATTGCGTAAGCTGGCAAAGCAGCTTCGCGCCGGAAAGGTGGTGGTCAAGCTGTTCCTGCCCTATCCGCTCCACGCCAAGCTCTACCTGCTGTTTCGCGACGACGTCAACAACCCAATCACCGGATTCGTCGGCAGCAGCAACCTCACCTTGCAAGGCCTTTCGCGGCAAGGCGAGCTGAACGTCGACGTGCTCGAACATCACGCCACCGAGCGCTGTTTCAACCTACTGCGCGTAGGCGGACATTGCGGAATTGTTGTCCCTGCTAGCATTTACACGGACCTTGGTTCAACTGGTCTGCGAAGTCTTTTGTTTGATCAATGTAGGGTTGAAGTGCTGATTTCTCTGTCGAACGAAAAGTTTATTTTTGAGGGTGTTCATCAGCTTTTGCGCCTTGCGTATCGCCTGCTCTTTATCCATGGTGCTGCGATGCTTTGTCTGGCGCGGGCGTCTTAGTCAGGCCGCCGAAAACCGGCATCGATCCATGCGCTCGCACTGGCCTTGTTGAGCTTGAATCCGCTGGCCACGCGGACCCGGGCGAGCTCTTCGCCGGCGGCATCGTGGGCGGCCAGCAGGGCGTGCGGATCGGCACCTTCGATCAGGTAGATCAGGGCGCTGGCGTCAAAGAAGGCAATCACCAGTCGCGCTCGGCCTTGAGTGCGGCGTCGATCTGCGCCTTGCTACGCTTTCCGGTGGTGCGTTGGTTCAGGAGCCATTGCACGGCAGTTACCCCACTGGGGGTGGCTACCCGGCCATGCGCGAGACGTTGATACTCGGCTTCAGTCAGTATCACCGCCGCGGGCTTGTTGCGCTTGACGATATGTACCGGGCCACTGCGCAGTCCATCCTCGATCGCCGCCATGCCGCGACGCTTCAGTTCCGAGACAGTCAGGGTATTCATATCAGTACCTGTTTTCAACATAACAGTACTGAGTATAGTACCAACCAATGTTACCGTAGCGACGGGTCCCTTTCAGGGTTGTGTAGGGTTTGGCCCAATTTCGTAAATCTATCCAGCGCCATCCATATCCAACAGCACTCTTCTACTGATGCCGTGGCCCTTATTTCGGCTCCGACAGATTTAATCGTTTGTGATCACCAGTTCGTCTCGCGCTCCGCGCTCGCCGAGATCTGGTGGATGCTGAGGTCGGCGCCGTTGAACTCCTCCTCGGCATCCAGCCGCAGGCCGACGGCCATCTTGAGTGCGCCGTAGACGATGAAGCCGCCGCCCAGCGCGATGGCGATGCCCAGCGCGGTGCCGGCCAGCTGGCTCATGAAGGCGACGCCGCCCAGCCCGCCCAGTGCTTTTGCGCCGAAGATGCCGGCGGCGATGCCGCCCCAGGCGCCGCACAGGCCGTGCAGCGGCCAGACGCCGAGCACGTCGTCGATCTTCCAGCGGTTCTGCGTCAGGGTGAACATGACGACGAAGAGTCCGCCGGCAACGCCGCCGGTGATCAGCGCGCCGACCGGGTGCATCAGGTCGGAGCCGGCGCAGACGGCGACTAGGCCGGCCAGCG
>JALHNN010000167.1 GCA_022843505.1 Sulfuritalea sp. | reverse complement strand
GGCCTACGATTCCTACCACGCGGTGCACAAGCTGGACCTTCCGGGCAAGCCGCCGCTGCAGGCGAACGACCTGATCGCCTACTTCTGCGCCGAGTTCGGCTTCCACGAGAGCCTGCCGATCTATTCCGGCGGCCTCGGCATCCTCGCCGGCGACCACTGCAAGGGCGCCTCGGACATGCGCCTGCCCTTCGTCGCCGTGGGACTCCTCTATCGCCAGGGCTACTTCCGCCAGACCATCGACCGCGAAGGGCGGCAGACGGCGCACTATGGCGACAATGATTTCGACGACATGCCGATCGAAGCCGTGCGCGACAAGGAGGGGGCCAAACTCAAGGTCGGCGTCGATTTCCCCGGACGCACCGTCTGGGCACAGATATGGCACGCCCGCGTCGGCAACAACAGCCTCTACCTGCTGGATACGCAACTCGACGAGAACAGCGACGCCGACCGCCAGATTGCGCACCAGCTGTACGGCGGCGACCGCCGCACGCGCATCGAGCAGGAAATCCTGCTCGGCGTGGGCGGCGTGCGTGCTTTGGCCGCGCTCGGGCTGCAACCCACCGTCTGGCACATCAACGAAGGCCATGCCGCCTTCCTGGTACTGGAGCGCATCCGCGAACTCGTCACCGGGCGGGGCATGCCCTTCCCGGCAGCCCTCGAAGCCGCGGCAGCCAACACCGTGTTCACCACGCACACGCCGGTACCCGCCGGCCACGACCATTTCGCCGACGGCATGGTCATGCACTACTTTGAAGGATTCTGCGCCGCGGCCGGCCTCGATCGCGACGGACTGCTCGGCATGGGCCGCGTCGGCAACCACGGCGGCGAGTTCAACATGACGGCGCTGGCCTTGCGCGGCTCGCGCTTCCACAACGGCGTCTCGCGCATCCACGGCGAGGTTTCGTCGAAGATCTGCGCCGACATGTGGCCGCAGGTGACACCGCCGGAAAACCCCATGGACTACGTCACCAACGCGGTGCACGTGCCCACTTTCCTCGCCACCGACTGGTACGAAACCTTCGACCGCCATCTGGGACTGGGCTGGCAGCACCGCCTCACCGACCAGTCCTGCTGGGCCGGCGTGCACAAGATTCCCGACCAGATCTTCTGGAGCATCCGCCAGTCGCTCAAGGCCCAGCTGCTGCACCTGGTGCACAGCCGCGTGCGCCAGCAGCACCTGCGCAACCAGGGTTCCGAGGCCCACCTCGACCGCGTGCTGCGCTGCGCCGACCCGACCAACCCGACGGTGCTGACCATCGGTTTCGCGCGCCGCTTCGCCACCTACAAGCGCGCCACGCTGCTGTTCAACAACCTCGACTGGCTGGGCGAGATCATTTCCGACGCGCAGCGCCCGGTGCTGTTCATCTTTGCCGGCAAGGCCCACCCCGCCGACGAACCGGGACGGGAACTGATCCGCCAGATCGCCGAGCTCTCGCGCAAGCGCGAGTTCGAAGGCCGCCTGCTGCTGGTCGAAGGCTATGACCTGCACCTGGCGCGGCGCATGGTGGCCGGGGTCGACGTCTGGCTCAACAATCCGATCTATCCGCTGGAAGCCTCCGGCACCTCGGGCATGAAGGCGGCAATCAACGGCGCGATCAATCTTTCCGTGCTCGACGGCTGGTGGGGCGAAGGCTACGACGGCAAGAACGGCTGGGCGATCAAGCCCGCGGCCGAAGGCCTCGATCCGTCCGAACGCGACGCCGACGAGGCGCGCACGCTCTACGAGCTGCTGCAGGACAGCGTGATCCCGATGTACTACCGCAGCACCTCGCTCGGCTACTCCCCGGAATGGGTGGCGATGGCCAAGGCCTCGATCGCCTCGATCATGCCGCGCTTCAACATGCAGCGCATGCTCACCGACTACGCCGAGAAGTTCTATTCGCCCGCCGCCGAGCAATGGCGCCGTTACTCCAGCGCCGACTTTGCCGGCGCACGCAACGTTTCGGAGTGGAAGTCGCGCATCCGCGCCGCCTGGCCGCGCATCTCCTTGCGCCGCCTCGACCAGGCGCCGCCGCGCATCCGCTACGGCGAGGCGATGCGCTTCGAGGTCGCGGTCCAGCTCGACGGTTTGACGCCGCGTGACCTGGCGGTTGAAATGGTGTTCACCCGCCCCGGCGAGCCGACCACGGCGCGCGCCCGGCGCTACACCCTGAAGCACGAGCGCGCGCTGGAAAACGGCGAGCACCTGTTCGCCCGCGAACTGACGCCCGACCAGTGCGGCAAGATGGAATATCGGGTGCGCGTCTACCCCACCCATGAGCTGCTCACCCATCCCTTCGAGATGGGCATGATGCTCTGGCTGTGATGAGGCCGGCAGTCACCCCGGTCTGGACCCGGCTCCGCGCCACCGCCGAGACCCTGCGCGACCGCCATCTGCGTGAGCTGTTCGCCGCCGACGGCGGACGCTTTTCCAGCCTGTCCACTCCCTGGCAGGGCTGGCTGCTCGATTACTCGAAGCAGCGCGTCGATGCCGCGACCATGGGCCTGCTGGAAGAACTCTGGCAAGCCGCCGACCTGCCCGGCTGGATCGCGCGCATGCGCGCCGGCGACGCGATCAACCATACCGAGAACCGCGCCGCGCTGCACATCGCCTTGCGCCACCCGGCCGGCAAGGGGCCGATCCCGTACGCCGGCCATGACGTGATGCCGGCGGTCCATGCCGAGCTGGAAAAGATGCGCCGCTTCTGCGCCGACGTCCACGGCCGACACTGGCGCGGCGCCACCGGCGAGCCGATCACGGATGTGGTGAACATCGGCATCGGCGGCTCCGACCTCGGCCCGCGCATGGCGACCCAGGCGCTGATGGCCTTCCGCCACCCCGAGCTGCGTGTGCATTACGTCGCCAACCTCGACGCCGCCGACCTCGCCGTCACGCTCGCCACGCTACAACCGCGCACCACCCTCTTCGTCATCGCCAGCAAGACCTTCACCACCCAGGAGACCATGCAGAATGCCGCCTCGGCGCGCGCCTGGCTGGTGCAGGCGCTGGGTGAGGCGGCGGTGGCGCGGCACTTCGTCGCGGTGTCGACCAACCTCGGCGAAGTTGCCCGCTTCGGCATCGACCCGGCCAATGCCTTCGCCTTCTGGGACTGGGTCGGCGGCCGCTATTCGCTGTGGTCGGCGATCGGCCTGCCACTGGCACTCGCTGTCGGCTTCGACAACTTCGAAAAGCTGCTGGCCGGTGCGCACGCCATGGACGAGCATTTCTTCAGCGCGCCGGCGCGGCAGAACCTGCCCGGCCTGCTGGCGTTGCTCGAAATCTGGAACACCAACTTCCTCGGCGCCGACAACCGCGCCCTGCTGCCCTACAGCCAGTCGCTGGGCCTGCTGCCGCGCTACCTGCAGCAGCTGGAGATGGAATCCAACGGCAAGCCGGTGGATCGCCAGGGCCAGGCGCTCGAGTGCGCCGTCGCCCCCATCCTCTGGGGCGAGGCCGGCACCAACGGCCAGCATGCCTTCTACCAGCTGATCCACCAGGGCCACCGCCTGATTCCCTGTGAATTCATCGCCTGCCGCGAGGCGGATTTCGACCTGCCGGGCCACCAGGCCAAGCTGCTGGCCAACTGCTTCGCCCAGGGCGAGGCGCTGATGCGCGGCAAGACCCGGGACGAAACCACGGCCGAACTGATTGCCGCCGGAATGGCGGCGGAAGAGGCGGCGCGCCTCGCCCCCTTCCGCAGCTTCCCCGGCAACCAGCCCTCGACCACCCTGCTGCTGCCGCGCCTCGATCCCTATAACCTCGGCGCCCTGCTCGCGCTCTACGAGCACAAGGTGTTCGCCGAAAGCGTGATCTGGGACATCAACCCCTTCGACCAGTGGGGCGTCGAATACGGCAAGCAGCTCGCCAGCCGGCTGCTGCCGATCATCGAGGGCAAGGCGTCCGCCACCGGCCTCGACGGCTCGACCGCGGGGCTCATCGCCTGGAGCCGGTCCGACGCAAATCGGCCCTGAAGCGACGTGCATGCCAACGTCCAGCACCCCGACTGCACCGCGGCGGCGAACCCTTCCGCGCTGATTCCTGTCGCCGTCGGACTCATTCGCGATGGCCACTTCGCCGAGGCCATGGCGACGATAGACCAGGGGCTGAGGCAGGAGCCGGATCACTTCGGGCTCCTCAACAACAAGGGGCTCTGCGCGATGCGCCTGGGCGATCCGGTAGCCGCCGAAGCCGCCTACCGCAAGGCCCTGGCGATCCGGCCCGATTTCCCCGAGGCCTGGAACAATCTTGGCAATCTGCTGGCGGCGACCGGGCGACCGACCGATGCCGAAGCGGCCTATCGCAAGGCCATGGCCGCGCGTCCCGGGTATGCGGGCGCACAGTTGAATCTTGCGCAGATGCTGTTCGGACAGGGGCGACTGGGTGAAAGTGAAGACTTGCTGACAGACCTTGTCGCTTATGCACCGACGTTTGCCAATGCCTTTGCCGCCCTTGCCGCCGTCCGTCTGGAACAGGGCCGTCCCGACGCCGCGGAGGACGCTTGCCGCAAGGCGCTGGCACTGCAGGCCGACCACGTGGACGCGCTGGGCAACCTGGGCCTGGCCTTGGCCAACCTCGGCCGCCTGGCGGAAGCCGAGGCGGCCTGCGACGCCGCCCTTGCGCTGCAGCCCGGGCACGCCACCGCGCTGCTGAATCGCGCCGAAGTGCTCGGCAGGATGCAGCGGCCGGCGGATGCCGAGGCGGCCTTTGTCCGCGCCCGGGAATCGGCTGTCGACTCGGCGGCGCCGGACTTTGGCCTGGGCAACCTGTGCTGGCGCGGCAAGCGCCTGGCAGAGGCGGAGGCCCACTTTCGCCGGGCGATCGCGCGCGACCCGGGCTTTCCGATGGTCTGGAACAACCTCGGCGGTACGCTGTGGGAGATGCGGCGCCCGGTTGAGGCCGAGGCTGCCTATCGGCGGGAGTTGGCGCGTGACAGCCGGAACCGTGAAGCGCGCTGGAATCTCGCCCTGCTGCTGCTCGCCCAGGGACGCTATGCGGAAGGCTGGCAAGCCTACGAGGTGCGCCTCGGTGATGTCGGCGAATCACGGCATGCCGACGTGCAACTGGTTGAGCCATCGCCCGTGCCGACTACCTACCGCCTGCCGCGCCTGTGGCATGGCGAACCGATCGAGGGCAAGCGCATGCTGGCCTGGTCCGAAGGCGGCTATGGCGACGAGATCCAGTTCGTACGCTACCTGCCCCAGCTCCGGCAGATGGGCGTTCGCCAGCTGGCCCTGGCCTGCAAACAGGAACTCAAGCCCCTGTTCGAGCGCCAGGGCTTCGCCGACCGGGTATTCGCCAAGAACGAATGGCGGGCGCCGATGGCCGACGAGTACGACCTTTGGTGCCCGCTGCTGAGCCTGCCCTTGCGCCTTGAAACCACGCTCGAATCCATCCCGGCCGCGCTCCCCTACCTCCGCCCCGACCCCGACCGGGTAGAAAAATGGCGGCCGCGGCTTGCTGCGCCCGGCCTTTGCGTCGGGCTGGTGTGGCGAGGGAATCCGGCGCACGAGAACGACGCCGCACGCTCGCTGCCGGGGCTCGCCACACTGGCCCCCCTGTGGTCCGTGCCCGGAATCCGCTTCGTCAGCCTGCAAAAGGGCGCCGGCGAACATGAAGCGCAAACGCCGCCGGCCGACCAACCGCTGCTCCATCTCGGCGGCGAGATCACCGACTTTGCCGATACCGCGGCCATCGCCAGCCTGCTCGACCTCGTCATCAGCGTCGACACCTCAAGCGCGCACCTCGCCGCCGCCACGGGCACGCCAACCTGGATACTGCTGCCGGAAATCGGAACCGACTGGCGCTGGCTCACCGGCCGGGACGACTCCCCCTGGTACCCGGGAGTGGTCCGCCTGTTCCGGCAGGCACCGGGTGCCGACTGGCAAAACGTGATCGAATTGGCAAGGCAGGCGCTGCTCAACCTTTGCAAGAAACCAAGAATATGAAGATTCTTTTCGCCACCTCGGAGATCGCGCCGTGGGTCAAGACCGGCGGCCTCGGCGATGTCGCCGGCGCCTTGCCGGCGGCGTTACGCGCCCTGGGCCACGACGTGCGCGTGCTGGTGCCGGCCTATCCCGCGCTCCTGCAGGCCTTTCCTGGCGCCGTGGAGATCGCCCGCCCGCACTGGCTCGGCGGCCTGCTGCCGACCCCGGGACTGCGCGAGGCCACGGCGCCCGACGGCACGCCGCTGCTGCTGCTCGATTACCGCCATTATTACGACCGCACTGGCAACCCCTACCTCGGCCCGGAAGGGCGCGACTGGCTCGACAACCACTTGCGCTTCGGCCTGCTTTCGCGCGTCGCCGCCTGGATCGGCTCGGAAGCCAGCACCCTCGATTGGTTGC